>JBDTSX010000044.1:0-14386 GCA_039930925.1 Acidobacteriota bacterium
CATTCACCGGCGGCGCGATTCTCGGCGACCGCGTGCGGATGCAGGCCCACGCCGGTGACGCGGGCGTCTTCATCCGCAGCATGGCGACCCGCGGCCACCTGGGCGGCCTGGCCAGGGCGACGAGCGAGGTGGCGCTCGTCTTCGACGCCGCCGGGATGGACGTCATCCTGATCGAAACCGTCGGAGTCGGACAGGACGAAATCGAGATCGTGCGGACCGCCGACGTGTCGATCGTCACCGTGGTGCCGGGCGCCGGGGACGAAGTCCAGGCGCTCAAAGCCGGGATCATGGAGATTGGCGATATCTTCGTCGTGAACAAGGCGGATCGTGAAGGGGCCGACCGCAGCGCGGCCTCAATCGAGGCGATGCTGTCGCTGCAGGCGTTTGGCCCTGGGGACTGGCGGCCTCCGGTTCTGCTGACTGAGGCAACGACCGGCAAGGGAGTCACGCAGCTGCTCGAGACGATCGAGAAATTCCGTGCGCACACGGCCGGGACACAGGGGAGCCGCCGCCGCGCCCGCACCGCGTTCCGTCTTCGCGAGTTGCTGGCCCAGCGTTTTCTGGAGCACGTCCAGCGCCGCGTGCTTGACGCGGGCGAATTCGAGGCGATCGTCGAGCGGATCGCCGCGCGCGAACTCGATCCCTACAGGGCGGCGGACGACCTGCTGGCGCGTGCAGTCAACCGGTGCTAGCGCCGGACCGGCTGAAGCCGGACACTCCCGATGCTACAGCCGGACCGGCTTCAGCCGGACCAGGCACATCCCCGTGACGACGGGCACGGCTGCGGGCACACACCGAACCATGAAAGCCACCATCGATCACATCGGCATCGCGGTCGCGGATATCGGCGAGGCGCTCGCGTTCTATCGCGACGCGCTCGGCCTCGAGGTGGACGCGCCGGAGGAGGTGGCGTCGCAACGGGTGCGCGCGCATTTCATCCAGGCCGGCCAGGCCGCGATCGAGCTGCTGGAGGCGACGGCGGACGATTCACCGATCGCGAAGTACGTCGCGCGGCGTGGGCCCGGGCTGCACCACATTACGCTGCGCGTGGATGACATCCAGGCGGCACTGGCGCAGCTCAAGGACCGGGGAGTCCGGCTGATCGACCAACAGCCGCGTGACGGCGCCCACGGATCGCTCGTTGCCTTCATCCACCCGGCGAGCGCGCACGGCGTCCTCGTCGAGCTCAAGCAGCACGTCGTATAGAATTCCCAGCATCTATGACGATCACCATTGGCATCATCGGCGGCAGCGGTTTGTACGACATGGCGGAGTTGACCGGGCGTGAAGAGCGGCGGGTCGAGACGCCGTTCGGGGAGCCGTCAGCGCCGTATGTGATCGGCACGCTCGGTGGACGGCGGGTCGCGTTCCTCGCACGGCACGGCGCCGGGCACCGGCTGCTCCCCACCGAGATCAACTACCGCGCCAACATTTTCGGATTCAAGAAGCTCGGCGCCGAGTTCATTCTCTCGGCGAGCGCGGTCGGGTCGCTCAAGGAGCAGTACCGGCCGCTCGACATCCTGATCCCGGACCAGTTCGTCGATCGGACCAAGGGACGGATCTCCACCTTCTTCGGCCGGGGGCTCGTCGCCCATGTCGGGTTCGCGCATCCGTTCTGTGCCAGGCTCAGCGGACTGGCCTATGACGCCGCCGTCGAGGCGGGCGTCAGGCCCGCGGCGTCTCTCTCGAGCGGCGCCGAGGCCGGGACGGCTGTCGCGGCCATGGACGATGCCGGTTTGAAGGTGGACGCGAGACCGGCCGGCCTCGAAGGCGCTCGCGTGCATCGGGGCGGCGTCTACGTCTGCATGGAAGGGCCGCAGTTCTCGACGCTGGCCGAGTCTCAGCTGTACCGGTCGTGGGGAATGGACGTCATCGGGATGACCAATCTGCAGGAAGCCAAGCTGGCGAGGGAAGCGGAAATCTGCTACGCGACGATTGCGCTCATCACCGACTACGATTGCTGGCATCCGGATCACGACCAGGTCACGGTGGACCTGATCGTCGCCACGCTGATGCAGAATGCGAGAACGGCGCAGCAGGTCATTGCCGGCGCCGTCGCGCGGCTGCCCTTCGACCGGACCTGCGCCTGCGCGTCGGCGCTGGCGCAGGCGATCATCACGCGCCCCGAGGCGATTCCTGCCGACGTCAAGCAGGAGCTCGCGCCAATCGTCGGGAAATATCTCAGCTGACGCCGTCGACTTCCTCCCACGCGCCCGCTGGGCCGCGGCCGATTAACCTGTGAGCAGAAAGCCAGCCGACCACACCGCCATGAATATTGTCGTCACCGGTTCGATCGCGTTCGACTACCTGATGTCCTTCCCGGGGAAGTTCACGGAACACTTTCTTCCCGAGCACATGTCGCGGGTCAGCCTCAGCTTCCTCGTCGACACGATGGACAAGCGCCGCGGCGGCTGTGCGCCGAACATCGCCTATACGCTGGCGCTGCTCGGTGAGCGCCCCCGGCTGATGGCGACAGCGGGACAGGACTTCGACGACTATCGCCGCTGGCTCGAGGCGGCGCATGTGGACACCTCCATGGTCAAGGAAGTTGACGGCAAGTTCACCGCGTCCTTCTTCTGCAGCACCGACGTGGACAGCAATCAGATTGCCTCGTTCTATACCGGGGCGATGGCCAATGCCGGGGAGCTGTCGTTCCGCGACGTGCCCGATTGCGCGCTGGCGATCATCTCGCCGAACGATCCCGGCGCGATGCTGCAATACGCTGACGAGTGCCGCACCCTGGGCATCCCGTATCTCTTCGATCCGGGCCAGCAGTGCGCGCGCATGTCCGGCGAGGAGATCAAGGACGGCATGGCCGGCGCGACGATCGTCATCTGCAACGACTACGAGTTCGAGCTGATCCGGCAGAAGACCGAGCTGGACGAAGAAGGGATCCTCGCGCAGAGCGGTGCGCTGATCATCACGCGCGGCGAGCACGGCTGCAGAATCGTCGAACGGAACGGCCGCACCGACGTCACCGCGGTGCCGCCGCACCGGATCGTCGATCCGACCGGTGTCGGCGATGCGTTCCGGGGCGGGTTACTCAAAGGGATGGCCCGCGGCGCCAGCTACACCATCTGCGCCCAGATCGGCAGCGTCGCCGCCGCCTATGCGCTGGAGCACCTTGGCGGCATGAGTCACGCCTACACCTGGCAGCAGTTTCTCGAGCGATACGAGAGCCACTTCGGACACGCCGCCGTCCTGGAATAGGTCGGTGTTGACGGCGCCGGGACGGCAACGCCCCGGCGTTCTCCAGGCCATCGACCGACGGCGAGTGGATCCGATTTACGCAGCGCGAGCGACTACCGGCTGCGCCGCTTGCGTTTTGCGCCTGGTTCGGCGATGTTGACGAGGAACGCAGCTTGCAGCGCGCGGGCGTATCTGGAGGAAGCCTTGAAATGCCTCGCCGTTGGATCGATCCTCGTCCTCAGCCTGATGGCGACCGCCGCCGCACAGTCGCCGGTCCCTGCTTCCGCTCCGCCTGCTGATCCGCCGCCGCTTCCCGCCACCGCTCTGGCACCCGCGCCGCCGCCGGCTGAAGGGGCCAGGGGACGGTGTTTCGCAGCGGCTCGAGCCTGGTCGCCATCAACGTCACGGTGAGCGACGGCAGGCGGCTCGTGCCAAATCTTCAGCCTGAGGATTTCCAGGTCTACGAGGACGGCGTGCTCCAGCGGGTGCAGTTCTTCGAGTCGGCCGCGGTGCCGATCGACCTGATCCTCCTGCTCGACACCAGCGCCAGCATGTCGGACAAAATCGACATCGTGCACGACGCCGCGTCGGGCTTCCTGAAGAGCCTCCGCCCGGCCGATCGCGGCGCGGTCGTCACGTTTGGCGATCGCGTGAACGTCGTCCAGGCGCTCACGTCCGATCGCGCGCTCCTCGAGCAGGCGGTCCGCCAGACGACGCCGCAGGGCTCGACCGCGCTCAATAACGCGCTATATGTCGCGATGAAGCAGTTCGCGCGCACGGCGCAGCAGACCGGTGAAGTCCGTCGCCAGGCGATCGCGATGTTGTCCGATGGGGAGGACACTTCGAGTGTCATCGGGTTCGACGATGTGCTGGCGATGGCGCGGAAGAGCGGCATCAACATCTACACCATCTGCCTGCAGAACCAGTACGCGCTGGCTCGCGCCGAGTCCGGGCGGAAGTATTTCTCGGAGTCCGACTACGCCATGAAGACGCTGGCGCAGGAAACCGGCGCGCAGTCCTACTTCCCGAGCGCGGTGCAGGAGTTGAAAGGCATCTACGCGACCATTTCAGACGAGCTGTCGAAGCAGTACTCGATCGGCTACGCGCCCAGCAATCAACACCCCGACGGCCGCTTCCGCCGGATCGTCGTGCGGGTCGGATCCCATCCCGAGTTCCAGCCGCGGGCCCGCCTCGGCTACATCGCCGAGACCGTCCGCGCGGTGCTGGGGCAGCCGGCGCGCTAAGGCGCCGTCGGCTGGTCGTCAGTACAATGCCGTCGTGCCACGATTGATCGCCCTCGGTCTGACACTCGGCGCCGTGCTGTGGTGCGCGACGCTGTTTCTGGCCCCGTTCGCGGTCCGCGGAAGCCACCCCTATCTGGCCGTCGCTGCGGCATCCGTCTACGGAGGGGCGAGCCTCATTTGTCACCAGCGGCCTGAACGCTCGTTTCATCTCGGCGGTGTGCAGCAGCCGGTCTGCGCGAGGTGCGCCGGGCTTTACGTATCCGGCTGCTTCGGCGCGCTGGCCGCATGGGTCGGGGGGCGGCGGCCGCGTGTTCCCCGGCGCACGCGCACGGTCCTGGCTCTTGCCGCGATTCCCACCGCGATCACTTTTGGCGTGGAGCTCCTCGGTCTGGCATATCCGTCCAACTCGCTGCGCGCGATCTCGGCGCTGCCGCTCGGCGCGGCGGCGGCGTGGGTGTTCGTGCGAGCGCTGCGGGCGGAGGGAGCGGCGGCGAGCCGGGCGCGCGCCGCGTGATGCGCGCTGTGCCGGAGGGTTCCGCGGAGGCAGCGATGCGTGTCGAGTGAGAGCCGAGGGCGGCAGGGATGCGTTATGATGCCGGGTAGGACATGACCACGAAATCCACCGCTGCCGAGCGAACGCGCGCCGCCGCCGAGCCCGGGACGCTCGTGCTGCTGTGCCTGGCAGCCTGGGTGGTGCCGGGTGCCGGCCATCTCTGGATGGGCCGTCGGCAGAAGGGCGTCGTCTTCATGGCGGCGATTCCATTCATGTTCCTGGTGGGGCTGCTTCTCCACGGCCGGATCTTCCCCTTCGAGCTCAGCGAACCCCTGGTCGGCCTCGCCGCGGTGGCCAATCTTGGCGCGGGCGCGCCGTGGCTTGTCGCGCGCATGCTCGAAGCCGGCGCCGGGACCGTGACCGCCGCGAGCTACGAATACGGCAACTGCTTCCTGATTGTCGCCGGTCTGCTGAACTTCCTGGTCATCCTCGACGCCTTCGACATCGGAAGGGGGCGCAAGTGACGAGTCACTTGCTGCTCCTCGTGCTGTTCGCGTTTCTCGTGTCGCTGGTGTTCTCGGTGCTGATGCGCGACGAGCCGCGTGCCCAGCTCCGAACCGGCGGCATGATGTTCGGCGGCTTCGTCGGGGCCGCGCTCCTGCTCGGCTGGCTGATGTACCCGCTCCCTTTGTGACGACCGTTCCGGCGGAGCCGCGCGCCGCGCCGTCGTTCGTCTGGTTGTGGGGACCGGTCGCGATCCAGATGGCGCTGATCTTCATGGCGTCCTCCATCCCCAACCTCGGCGCCCTCCCCGGCGACATGTCGGACAAGACCGGACACTCGATTGGCTACGCGCTGCTCGGCGGGTTCCTGCTCCGCGCCCTGGCGGGCGCGCGCCTGCGCGGCGTCACCTGGCAGCGTGCGGCAATCACCGTGATCCTGGCGACACTCTACGGGGTCTCGGATGAATTCCATCAGTCGTTCGTGCCTGGACGGTCGCCGGACGTGCACGACGTGTTCGCGGACTGCCGCGGCGCGGTGCTCGCGGTGACGGTGATCGGGGGGGCGGCCCTCGTACACGCGTGGGGTATACTCAAACGTTCGCGATGACTCTCGACACTCTGGACAACGTGCTCGTCGAGCGGGACGGCGCCGTCGCGACCATCACCATCCATCGGCCTGCCGTGCTCAACGCGCTGAACACGCAGACGCTCGACCAACTGCGGCGTGCGCTGCTCGAGCTCCGGCACGACGCGGCGGTCCGGGTGGTCATCGTGACCGGGAGCGGCGACAAGTCGTTCGTGGCCGGCGCCGACATCAACGAGCTGGCGGCGCAGACGCCGGCCGGCGGGCGCGATTTCGCGATGCGCGGCCAGCACGTCTTCGACCTCCTCGCCAACCTCGGCAAGCCGGTGATCGCGGCGATCAACGGCTACGCGCTCGGCGGCGGCTGCGAGCTGGCGATGGCCTGCACGATCCGGATCGCCGCGGACACCGCGAAGCTCGGTCAACCGGAGATCAATCTGGGCATCATTCCCGGCTACGGCGGCACGCAGCGGCTGGCGCGCCTCATCGGTCGTGGTGACGCGCTCGAGCTGTTGCTGACCGGCAGTCAGATCCCGGCCGCCGAAGCACACCGCCTCGGTCTCGTGAACCGTGTCGTTCCGGCCGCCGACCTGATGAGCGAGGCGCGCGCGCTGGCGCGGGTGCTGGCGGCGAAGGCGCCGCTGGCGGTGCGCTACATCATCGACGCGGTCAATCGGGGGCTCGAGATGCCGCTGTCCGACGCGCAAAGCTTCGAGGCGACGCTCTTCGGCCTGGTCTCGGCGACCGCGGATATGCGCGAGGGGACACGGGCCTTCCTCGACAAGCGCAAACCTGAATTCAAGGGGAACTAGTGCGCCACGGAGATTCGACGACGCCGCAGGCGTCGCTTCCCCCCGCGGCCGGCTATCGGTTCGCGGTCATCGTCTCGCGCTTCAATGAGGCCATCACCGGTGCGTTGCGGATCGGTGCCCGGGCCGCGCTGACCGAAGCGGGGGCCGCCGCGTCCGACGTCGACGAGATGAGCGTACCCGGGGCGTTCGAGCTCCCGCAGGCGGCGCGGTGCGCGGCGGTGACCGGTCGCTTCGACGCGATTATCTGTCTGGGCTGCGTCATCAGGGGCGCGACCCCGCACTTCGAATACATCTCGTCGGCGGTGGCGCAGGGCATCATGGAGGTCGCGAACGGCACGGGCGTGCCGATCGCCTTCGGCGTGCTGACCACCGATTCCCAGGAGCAGGCCGAAGAGCGCGCCGGCGAGGGGCGCGACAACAAAGGATGGGAAGCGGCGGCGGCGGCGATCGAGATGGCGGTCCTCTTCCGTCGGCTCGGACGTGCCCCCGCGCGCCCGGCCACGCCGGTCCGGCCGTTCGGCTTCGAGCCCGGCGCGGCTCGCGGGACGAGCGCATGAACGTCGACAGCGCCGGCCGCCGCCGCGCGCGCGAAGCGGCGCTGCAGATGCTGTATCAGTGGGAGGTCGGCCGGGCGAGCGCGCACGAGGCGATCGTCACCTACTGGCCGTCGCACGACCGCGACGGCGAGGTGGGGGATCCGCTGCGCGAGTTCGCCAACGGCCTGGTCCGCGGCACCATTGCGCGGGTCACCGAGATCGACGCCATCCTCGCGGCGCACGCGCAGCACTGGCGGGTCGAGCGCATGGCGGTGATCGACCGGCTGGTGCTGCGGCTGGCGGTCTACGAGCTGCTGGCCGAGCCTGGCACGCCGGCCAAGGTGGTGATCAACGAAGCGCTGGAGCTTGCGCGGACCTACAGCGGCGAGGAGGCCGTGGCGTTTGTCAACGGCGTCCTCGACGCCGCGCGCAAGGAGATGAAACGTGACTAGTCGTGGGGGCAGTACCGCAGGCGTCCGGCTGCCGGCGCACGCCGCGACCGGCAGCGGTTCGGCTGCGGACGAACGGCGATGAAACCGATCTCGAACCAGGAACGAGGACCCGATCGCGTGACGGAAGAGCCCAAGGCATCGGACCTGTTGCGCCAGCGGCGGTCGAATTTCAACGAGCTGGCCGCGCTCGGGGTGGATCCGTACCCGCACCGATTCGAGCGCAGCAACACCGTCGCCGAGCTCGTTGCCGCGCACGGGAGCGCCGGCAAGGAGGAGCTCGAGACCGCCGCCATTCAGGTGCGGACCGCCGGGCGGATTCTCGCCATCCGCAGCTTCGGCAAGGCCAACTTCCTGGTCCTCTCCGACGGCCGCGAGAAGATTCAGGCCTACGTCCGGCAGGATTCGCTCCCGCCGCGGGACTTCTCGATCTTCAAGCTGCTCGATTTCGGTGACTTCATCGGCGTCGAAGGCCAGGTGTTCCGCACCAAGACCAACGAGCTGACGATTCACGTCTCGTCGCTCGAGTTCCTGGCCAAGTGTTTCGTCCCGCTGCCGGAGAAGTGGCACGGGCTGAGCGACGTCGAGATTCGTTATCGGCAGCGGTATCTCGACTTGATCGTCAACCCGGACTCGCGCCGGATCTTCGAGGTGCGCAGCAAGGTGCTGGCCTCGATCCGCGGCTTCCTGAATGCGCGCGGCTACCTCGAGGTCGAGACGCCGATGATGCAGCCGATCGCGGGCGGCGCCCTGGCCAGGCCCTTCGTGACGCATCACAACGCCCTCGACATGCAGCTGTTCCTGCGGATCGCGCCGGAGCTCTATTTGAAGCGGCTCGTCGTCGGCGGCCTGGAGCGCGTCTACGAGATCAACCGCAACTTCCGTAACGAAGGGATCTCGACCCAGCACAATCCCGAGTTCACGATGCTGGAGTTCTATCAGGCCTACAGCGACTACCAGGAACTGATGGAGATGACCGAGGCGATGCTGTCGGCCACCGCGCGCGAGGCGATCGGCACCGATCAGATCGCCTTCAACGGCCACGACATTTCGCTGGCCCCGCCGTATCGCCGGGTGTCGTTGCGGGAAGGAGCGCGTGCCGCCGCCGCGGCGCGGCTCGGCGTGCCGGTCAGCGACGGCGATCTGCGCCGCCGCGAGACAGCGGCCGCACTGGCCGGACAGCTGCACATCGAGACCCAGACGGCGTGGGGCGCGGGCAAGATCGCCACCGAGCTCTTCGAGCGGCTGAACGAGCACGATCTCGTGCAGCCGACGTTCGTCTACGACTTCCCGACCGAAGTGTCGCCGCTGTCGAAACAGAAGCCGGAGGACCCGGAGACGGTGGAGCGCTTCGAGTTGTACATCGGCGGGTTCGAAGTCGCCAACGCGTTCAGCGAGCTGAACGATCCCGCGGAGCAGCGGCGGCGGTTCGAGGCGCTGCTCGACGAGCGCGACGTCGAGGCGCACGCGATGGACGAAGACTACATCCGCGCGCTCGAGTACGGCCTCCCGCCGACCGCGGGCGAAGGGGTCGGCATCGACCGGCTGGTGATGCTGCTGACCGGCAGCCCGTCGATCCGCGACGTCATCCTGTTTCCGCTGATGCGGCCGAAGTAAGGCATGGACCTGCCCTTCGAGCTGTTCATCGCGCTGCGCTATCTCCTCGCCCGACGCAAACAGGCGTTCATCTCACTCATCTCCCTGATTTCGGTCCTCGGCGTCATGGTCGGCGTGATGGCGCTCCTGATCGCGCTCGCCCTGATGACCGGGCTGCAGGGTGAGCTGCGCGACCGCATCGTGGGGTCGGCGGCGCACGTCTACGTCATGAAAGTGGGCGGCATCACCGAGCCGGAGGCTGAGGTGCGAAAGCTGCTCGCGGTTCCGCGCGTGGTCGGCGCCGCGCCGGTGGTGGTCGGGAAGGCGCTCCTGACGAGCGACGGCGGCGGTGAAGCGTTCATCACCGTCAAGGGGGTCGTGCCGGCGGAAGAGCGGACGGTCACGCGCATCGAGCAGTCGATGCTCTCGGGTGGGCTCGACGGCCTCAACACCGCTCCGGGCGCCAGCCCGGCGCTGCTCATCGGCAAGGACCTCGCGTCCCAGCTGCACGTGACCCTCGGCGACACGGTGCGGCTCATCACCCCGGAAGGCACGCTGACCCCGATGGGGGCGTTTCGCCTGCCGCGTCCGTTCAAGATCGCCGGCATCTTCAGCCTGGGCCTGTTCGAGTACGACTCGAGCTACGGCTTCGTGCGGCTCGACGTCGCGCAACGGGACCTCGGGCGGACCATGCCGGACTTCATCGAGCTGCGCCTCGACGACATGTTCGCGGCGCAGCAGGTCGCCGACTCGATCCCGGGGCGGCTCGGACCGGACTACATGGCCCAGGACTGGGCCGACGTGAACGGCGCGCTGTTCTCGGCGCTCTGGCTGGAGAAGATGGCGATCTCGATCACGATCGGCCTGATCGTCATGGTCGCCGCGCTCAACATCATCGCCTCGCTGGTGCTGCTGGTGATGGAGAAAAGCCGCGACATCGCGATCCTGAAGACGATGGGCGCGTCGGCGCCGTCGATCCGCCGGATCTTCATGCTTCAGGGGCTGGTCATCGGCCTGGTCGGCACGACCGCGGGCGCGGTGGCGGGGTACGCGCTCATCTACGTGCTCGATCGTTATAAGCTGATCCGCGTCCCGATCGACGTCTACCAGATTTCCTACGTGCCGTTCACGCTGCAGCCGCTCGATTTCGTGATCGTCGTCGCTGCGGCCATCGTGATCTGTTTCGTCGCCACCATCTATCCGTCGCGGCAGGCGTCGAAGCTCGATCCGGCGCAGGCGCTCAGGTACCAGTGAGGGATGCGGCGGTCTCCGGGGCCGGCTGACGGCGGACACGGCCGGCATCACGGTGCGGCACCGAGCCGGGCGCGGCCGACATCACAGTGCGGCTCCCACCCGGACACGACTCGTCGATCGGCGAATCACAACAGATGGCGTTTATCGAAGTCACCGGTCTGACGAAGAGCTACCAAGTCGGCGGCAGGCGGCTGACCGTCCTCAAGGGACTCGACGTGTCGCTCGAGCGCGGCGAGATGGTCGCCATCGTCGGCGCGTCGGGCGTCGGCAAGAGCACCCTGCTGCACGTCGCGGGCGGACTCGACGCGGCGGACGAGGGGCAGGTGCGGCTCGGCGACGTGTCGCTCAATGCGCTCACGGACGCGGAGATCGTCGCGTTCAGGAACCGGCACGTCGGCTTCGTGTTCCAGTTCCACCATCTGCTGCCGGAATTCACCGCGCTCGAGAACGCGGAGATGCCGATGCGCATCGCGCGGACGCCTGCCGGCGAACGCCGGACGCGGGCGGGTGAGCTGCTTCGCCGCGTCGGCCTCGAAGAGCGGCTGGACCATCGTCCGGGGATGCTCTCGGGCGGTGAGCAGCAGCGGGTCGCGATCGCCCGGGCGCTGGTCATGCACCCGATGCTGCTGCTCGCCGACGAGCCAACCGGCGATCTCGACGAGCACACTGCCGATACGCTGCACGCGCTGCTGCGTGAGATGCACAGCGAGCGAGGGCTGACCTCGATCATCGCGACCCACAACCCGCGTCTGGCGGCCGCCTGCGATCGGGTGCTGCGCCTCGAAGACGGTCGGTTGCAGCCGGCGTAGCCTCGTCCTTCCGCATGAAGGTGGAACCTACGGACCACAGACCGCGGGTCGCACAACGGGAGGCTGGTCACAAAAAGAACCCTGTGGCTTCCGCCTTCAGGCGGAAGGACCGGCGACAGGGTCAGCGCCGGCGCCACGCCGGAATCGGCACGCGCAGGGCCGCGGCCATGCCGATGAACGCCACTCCGAAGGGGCCCAGTACCGCGACCGCACGCACGATCGGAGACCCGGGCCAGGCGAGCATCCGCACCTGCCAGCCGATCGCCGCGGCAACGGCGGCGGCGGTCCACAGCCTGGCGAGCCGGGCCGCGCCGACGCCGGTTCCACCGATCCGGGCGTTCAAGGAATGCCGGAGCAGGGCGAACTCGCACCACCCCGCGATGCCGGCGGACGCCGTCAGTCCGGCGGCTCCCCACCGGGGACCAATCCCGAGGTGCGGCGGGAGCACGATCGCGAACAGGTACCCCAGGATGGTGACGAGCACGACGCGCGCGATCGCGAAGCGCAGCGGGGTGCGCGTGTCGCCGAGCGCGTAGTACGCCGCCGAGTACAGGCGCGCCATCGTCGAGGCCAGCAGACCGACGGCGGAGCCGGCGAGGATGCCCCAGACGTAGGTCGCATCTTCCGGACGGAAGCGCCCGTGCTGCAGGATCGCCGCGGCGATCACGTCACCGAATGCGAGAAACGCGGTCGCGGACGGGATCACGAAGAACGCGACGTTTTCGAGCGCCGGCGTGATCCGCTGACGGAGCGCCTCGGCGCGGCTCACGGTGCCGTCTCCGGCGCCGGACATCGCGGGGAGCTCCGCGGCCGAGATCGAGATGCCAAAGAGGCTGACCGGCAGGGTGTAGAGGACCTGCGCATTCATCAGCGCGGTGACCGCGCCGGTCGGCAGCAGGCTGGCCAGCAGCGTGTCGATGTAGGCGCTCAGCTGGACCACGCCTCGGCTGACGAAGGCGGGGCCGAAGTTGCGCACGACGGTGCGGACGTCCGGCGAGAGCGGCCACAGCGGCCCGCCCGGCCTCGCGTGGTTGAACACGGACAGTACGGCCGGGAGCTGCACGGCGAACTGCAGCGCGCTCCCGATCACCGAACCGATCGCCAGGGCGATCGCCAGCCGATCGAGGGGCCGCCCGCCGCCCCAGATCAGCAGCGTCCCGATCATCGCGGCGTTCCAGACCACCGGCGCGGTGTAGGAGATGAAGAACTTGCGGTGGCTGTTGAGGACGCCCAGGCACCACGCCGAGACGACCAGCAGTCCCGCGCCGGGGAAGAGGATCCGCACCAGCGTGGTGGTCAGGGTGCGCTTGTCCCCGGTGAAGCCCGGGGCGATCAGGCTGATGGCGGAGGGCGCGAGCACCACGCCGAAGAGGACGAGGACGGCGGTGACGAGCGAGAGGAGGACGAAGATGGTGCGCGCCACGCGATCGGCCTCCTCCTCGCGTCCCTGCGCGAGCAGCCGCGCGTAGACGGGGATGAAGGAGGCCGACAGCGCCCCCTCACCGAAGAGGTTCTGCAGGACGTTGGGGATGCGGAACGCGGCGTTGAAGGCGTCGGCGGCGTCGGACTGCTGCCCGAAGTACCGGGCGAAGATGCTGACGCGGACGAGGCCGGCCAGCCGGCTCAAGAGAATGCCGGCGGCCACGAGGGCTGATGCCCGCGTCGTGCTCCGTCGAACCGGTGGATCGGCGGTCATGCGGCAGGTGGGGCGTGCGCCGGGCACCGGCCGCCGCTCCCGACCTGCGTCCGCGTCGTCTTGGCGCGCACGAGAGTGCGCAGGACGTCCGTGCTCACCGTCCTGCGGTAAACGGCGCGGTCGCGATGACGGTATCCCACATGAGCACCAGCTTGCCTCCCGAGGGGGTCACGTCGGCGAAGTTCCAGGTGAGCTGATCGATGGCCATCGGCAGCTTGTCGACTTTCATCGGCACCCGGGCGACATCCTTGTCGGGCGTGTAGTTGTAGGACCCCCAGAGCGCGTCCTTGCGGGGATCGTCGCCCCCCGTCTTGGCGCCCCAGGACGACACGATCAAGGTCCAGTCCGACGGTGACTTGGTGTCGATGAAGAGGCTGTATTCGCCGGCGGGGACGGTCTTGCCGCCGATCTGGAGCGGTACTTCGGTCTTGATCCGCGTGGAGACGTCCGCCCCCGCGCGCCACACCTTGGCGCCGTTCGCGAGGAGGAGCTGGGCATAGGTCGGGCCGCTGCCCCACAGATCCCGGCCGCGTTTGATCGGCCGGCCGTAGGTGAGCTCGATCCATTTGCCGTCTTTGCCGAGTTGTGTCGCTGACGAGCCCGGGGGACTGGCGACTCGTCCGCCCTGCGCGCCGGCGACCGCGGCGGCCGCGGCGAGCGTCACACACAGTAGGACCGTTCGTTTCCACATGCTGTTGATCTCCATGATGAGGCCATTGTAGTCCGCGGTCTGTTCCGGCGCCGAACGGCCGGAGGCGGAAGCGGCTAAATGCCCTATCGAGGGTCACTTAGGCCGAAAAAGCAATTGGCCCTCCAGTGGTGTTGCCGTATAATACGGGGAGCAAGCCCTCCATTTGACATAGGGAAAACCGGATGTTCGAACGTTATACAGAACGCGCGCGACGCGTGCTTTTCTTCGCACGCTACGAGGCCAGCCAGCTCGGAAGCGTGTCGATCGAAACCGAGCACCTGCTGCTGGGGTTGATTCGCGAAGGCAAGGGGTTGACCAGCCGCATCTTCGCGCGGTCGCACCTCTCGCTCGAAAGTATCCGCAAGGAAATCGAAGGGCGGACGGTATTCCGCGAAAAGGTTTCGACCTCGGTCGAGATCCCCTTCAGCGCGGAAACGAAGAAAGTGCTGCAGTTCGCGGCCGAAGAGGCTGATCGGCTGCTGCACAACTACATCGGCACCGAGCACCTGCTGCTCGGCATCCTGCGGGAGG
>JBDTSX010000045.1:0-14376 GCA_039930925.1 Acidobacteriota bacterium
TCGCGTCCGCGACCGGCGGCACATGGATGCCGTCCGCGCCGGCGCTCGCCAATGCGCCAGGCGATCGCCGCACCGAGCGTCGTCCGGTCTGGCCCTGGCTGATCGTGTTCGCGCTTGGTCTCTGGTTCTTGGATCTCGTCCTGCGGCGCGTGCGGCTCTTCGAGCCGCGGGTGGCCGCGTAATCCAGAGCAGCGTCGAGAGCCATCGTGCCCCTGCGACCATCCTGCGCCTCGGCGCCTACATCCCGGGACCGGGATCCGACAGCGTGACGAGCAACGGCCGGTGATCTGAAATCTGCGTGTCGATGACCTGTGCCGATGTGCAGCGTAGCGGATTCGTGATGAACACATAGTCGATCCGCTTCGCTGGGTGATCGGCCGGGTAGGTGAACCCGTCTCCCTGTCCGCACTCGATCCAGGCGTCGCGCAGGCCGGCGTCCCGCAGCTTCTGGATGACCGCGCTGGTCGGCTCCGCGTTGAAGTCTCCGCCAAGCACGACCGGCGTGTAGTCGGAGCGGCGGGGACGCACGACGTTGAGGAGTCCCGGGACCTCTTGGAGGCGATAGATGTCCTGGTTTGACGAATCGAGATGGGTTGTCATGATCTGCAGGCGGCCGCGGAGGGTTTCGAGCGATGCCAGGAGCGCCGAGCGCGGCTCGTGCGAGCCGCCGGAGCGGGCCTGCGCGGGATCGACGGGGAGCGGGAAGGTCTGGTTGAAATTGATCGGGCGCCGCGACAGGATCGCGATCCCGTACTGGCCCCCATCGAAGTCGAGCGAGCGTCCGAACGCGGCGGCGTATTTCGTGCGGTCGATCAGCACCTGGACCTGATCGACTTTGCCGGAACGGTTCGTGCCGCGATCGACCTCTTGGAGGAGCACGGCATCGGCCTTGGTCGTGCGGATCAGATCAGCAATGCCCGCAATATTGTCCGTGCCCGTCGCGCTCTTGCCCGCGTGAATATTGAAGACCAGCAGCCGGATCGTGTAATCCGTCCGCACGAACGGCGGGAAGCAGGCGGCGCAGAGCACGCCAGCCAGCAGGACAACACAGGCCTTCCGATACATGATGGTCCTCCTCTGCAGGTACGGTGTCACAGCCTGAATTATAAGACGGCGGCGTGATCCCGCCGATCATGCGGGGCGTCGCCCGTCGCGAACCTCGGCTGTCGCATCCAGTGAACAGATCAGGAGCGGTGGCGCCGTGCTGAATTCGAGACCGCGCCTGGGATCTCGAGGCACTCGGCGGTGAAGGTCCGCGCGCCTGTGCCCTATACTTGTCCGAATTCATGCGGCGCCTGTTCAGCCCTCCGGTTCTCACCGCCGCCTCGGTCTACTTCATCCTCACTGCCGCTCTCACCTGGCCGCTGATCCTGCATCCGGCCAGCGTCGTTCCGAACGATCTCGGGGACTCGCTGCTCAACATCTGGCTGATGGCGTGGAACTCGCGCGTGCTGCCGCTCACGAGCGAGTGGTGGAACGCGGCGCAGTTCTTCCCGGTCCACGGCGCGATGGCCTTTTCCGAACACCTCCTGGGCCTCTCCGTGATCGCCACGCCGGTGATCTGGCTCAGCGGCAGTCCGCTGCTCGCCTACAACGTGGCCTTCTTCCTGTCGTTCCCGCTGTGCGCGCTGTCGATGTACTTCCTAACCTTCTCGATCGCGCGGCGCCACGACCATGCGTTCGTCGCCGGGGTGGCCTTCGGCTTCGCGCCGTACCGGATGGCACAGTTCGCGCACGTCCAGGTGCTCTCGGCGTACTGGATGCCGGTCGCGCTCGCGGCCCTGCATCGCTATTTCGAGCCGGCACCCGGTATCCCCGGCGCGGGGAGGCGGGTTCCGCTCCGGCAGGCGCGGTGGCTGGTGGTCTTTGCCGCGGCGTGGCTGATGCAGGCCCTGACGTGCGGGTACTACCTGATCTACTTCTCGGTCCTGATCGGGTTATGGCTGCTCTGGTTCGCCGTCGGACGAGAGCGCTGGAGTGACCTGGCGCGGGTGGCGGGGGCGTGGCTGGTGGCTGCCGCGCTGATCACGCCGTTTCTCTATGGCTACTGGACCTATCAGCACGCGTACGGTCTGCGGCGCTGGCCGGAGGAGATTCTCGGGTTCAGCGCCGACGCCGCGAGCATCCTGAAAGCCTCCGACAACATCCGCCTGTGGGGGTGGCTGCACGTCGTCGAACGGCCCGAGGCGATCCTGTTTCCGGGAGTGACGACGGTCGTGCTCGTCGTTCTCGGGCTGATCGTGGCCTGGCGGACGGCTGGGCCTGAGAGGATTGGGCGGCTCCGTGCCGTCCCCGCGCTGCTCGGCGCGGCGCTGCTGTTTGTGGCCGTCGCCGCTTCCTATCTCGTCTTCGGGGCATGGAAGATCGAACTGTTCGGTGCGCGGCTGTTGTCGGTGGGCACGCCGCACAAGCCGCTCTCGGTCGGTCTGCTGTTCCTCATCCTCGCCGGGGCGATGCATCCGTCGGTGCGCGCGGCGTGGCGCCGCCGCTCGCCGCTGGCGTTCTACGCGCTGGCGGCAGTGGTGATGTGGGTCTTCAGCCTCGGACCCGCCCCGACGCTGATGAACCGGCCGTTCATTTACAAAGCCCCCTACGCCTGGCTGCTCTTGTTTCCGGGCGTTGACGGCGTGCGTGCCCCGGCGCGCTTCTGGATGCTGGCGGCACTCTGTCTGGCGGCGGCGGCCGGCCTCGCGCTGCGCCATGTGGCGTCGCGCTGGCCGCGCGTCGCGAGCGTGCTTCCGCTGGTGGCGAGCGTCGGCCTGCTGCTTGATGCGTGGCCCGAGGCGATGCCGATGCCTCGGCCTCCCGAGTTGCGGCCGATCCACACCCGCGCGGTCGCGCGGCTCGAACTGCCGATGACGCCGCTGCACGACCTGACCGCGCTGTACCGCGCGACCGACCATCAGCGGCCGTTGCTGAACGGGTACAGCGGCTACTTCGCGCCGCACTACTGGGCGCTGCAGTACCTGATCGAGCAGCACGATCCGAATGTGCTCGCGCGGCTCTCCGCGTTCGGCCCCGTCGAAGTGGTGGTCGATCACGAGTTCGACGAGGGAGGGGAGTGGCGGAAATTTGTCGGCGGGCAGGCGCAGGCCGAGCCCGTTTACCAGGACGATCACTACACGACCTATCGCATCCCCCGTGGGCCGTATATCGGCGCCCTGGCCAGGCCCTCCGGGGAGCCGTTGCCGATCGCGTCAATTGCCTCCAGCGAGAATGGCGCGCGCACGACGGCCATGACGGATCATGATCTTGTCAGCCGCTGGGATGCGGGCCGGCCGCAGCGCCCGGCGGACAGCATCACGGTCGATCTCGGTCAGGCGCGCGAGGTGAGCGGCGCCGAGATGATGCTCGGCGGCTTCGTCGCGGATTTCCCCAGGCAGCTGTCCATCGACGTCTCGGTTGACGGCGAGACCTGGTCCCAGGTGTGGAACGGCGGCACGGCGCTGCTGGCGTTCTCGGCGGCGCTCGAGGACCCGCTGAACGTGACCCTCCCGTTTCCATTCGAAACGCGCCGCGCCCGCTACGTCCGATTGACGCAGCACGCCATTGAACCCACCTACTACTGGTCGATCGCGGAACTGCGGATCTCCGGCAGGTAAGATCTCGCCTCGGGGCGATCGACGAGGCAGCGGCCCCCGGCATGACGCGGCCCGCTTCCCAGACGGATATCTACCGCTACGACATCGGGCCGACGCGCATGTCGCGCCTCACCCGCACGCCCGCGAGCGAATATTCGCCCACGGTGATGCCCGACGGCGCGCACATTTCGGTGGTCCTGGTTGAGAGGGACGGAAGGGGCCGGCTGTGGAGCGTTGGCATCGATGGCCAGGGTCCAGCACTGCTACTCCCCGCGATTACTCCCGTCGGCGATTATGTCTGGATCGACGACCGGACCGTGGCGCTGATTCGACCGGTCGAGTGCGCCACCGGGCCCGAGCTCGTCTGGACGCCGGACGACGCGCTGCTGATGGCCTGCGCCGGCACGCTGTATCGATGGCGAGCCCCCGAACCGGGGTGGACGGCCGTCGCGGATCTCGAGGCTCTGGGGCTGCGGGACGTCACGCGGCTGGCCATCAGTCCGGCCGGCGACCGCCTGGCGCTCGTCGGCCGGCCGAGATAGCCGGCCTCGGCGCGTCCACCCGCCCGCGCCACGGCCCCCGGAACGTGGCTTGCACTTCGAGGGCCACAACGGAGGTCATTGATGGGACTACGAGATAAGTACGCGTATGCGATTTCGACGGCGAAGGGGAAGTTCGACGGCAGCGCCCAGGAGCAGGACGGCAAGCTGCACTTCGTCGGTTCGGTGAAGAGCGAATCGGAGAAAAACGAGATTTGGACGGCAATTAAGACGATTCCGGAGTGGAAAGACGAAGTCGTCGCCGACATCAAGGTGACCGGCGGAGGAGGGGCCGCGCCCGCCGCGGCGGCCGCGAAGACCTATACGGTCAAGGCGGGTGACACGCTCAGCAAGATTGCGAAGGAGCATCTGGGCGACGCCAATGCATACACGAAGATCTTCGATGCGAATCGGGATCAGTTGAGCAATCCGGACCTCATTAAGCCCGGCCAGGTGCTGAAACTGCCCTGATCGCGCTTGGGCTGCGGGGAGGGGGAGGGGCCGCCCTGGCCGCTCCTCGCTCGCCGGCTGCACCGGATTGGCCCCGGGCCGATACTTCTGGTCCGGAGTGGCGTATGGCAGTAGCGCTCCGTCGTGCTGCCCGTCGAGGACGACGTCGAGGATCGCGACATGTACACGGAATTGCTGACGAACGCGGTGATGGGCTATGCGGCGTTCGCGGCCGGCCCGGGACGCGCAGGATGCGACGCGGTGCTTCCCACGCCGTGTTCCCAGGACGATCTGGAGACCGCCGTTCGGGGACTGATTGAGGATCGAGCCAGGCACGATGCATCGTAGCCACAACCCCAAACCGGCGATCGGCTCCGAGCTCAAGCCGTTGATTCTGATCGTCGAGGACTTCGAGGACGCCCGCGAGATGTATCGCGAGTATCTGGAGTTCTCGGGCTTCCGGGTGGAGACGGCGTGCGACGGGCGCGAGGCGATCGAGAAGGCGCAGGCGCTCAGTCCCGATCTCGTGTTGATGGATCTGTCGCTGCCCGGAATCGACGGATGGGAAGCGACCCGGCTCCTGAAGGCCGACCCGGCGACGACCAACCTGCTGATTGTCGCGCTCAGCGCGCATGCCTTGGCGCCCGAGGGGGACAGGGCTCGCGCCGCCGGGTGTGACGGCTTCATCGCAAAACCGTGCCTGCCGCCGGATCTCGTCAGCGAGATCGGCCGGTATCTCAAGCTTCAGCCCGAGCGCGGCGACCATCACGCTGCCCGCCGCCGCCACTGATGATCCCGACCGCGGCAGGTTCGCTCCCCGACTCCACGGCGTTGCCGGTCATCCTGCTCGTCGAGGATCACGAGGACACGCGCCAGATGTACGTCGAGTTTCTCTCGGCCACCTTCGACGTCATGTCCGCGGCCGATGCCACCGAAGCCCTCAATCTGATCAATTCCCGTCCACCGGATCTCGTCATCACCGATGTCTCCCTGCCAGGAATGGACGGCTTGGAGCTGATCGCACGGTTGCGGGAAGATTCGCGGCTGCAGAATGTGCCCACGATCTGCCTGAGCGGCTATGGCGGAGAGGCGCACCAAGAGCGCGCGCGGGAGGTGGGCTGCGCTCGTGTGGTTGAAAAGCCCTGCATGCCGGACGTGCTCGCCGCCATCGCAGCCGACGTCCTGCGGGTCGCCAACCGGAGCGTCCAATCGTGAGCGCCACCATATTCATCGTCGAGGACGATCTGGACACGCGCGAGATGCTCGAACACTTCCTGCGGATGGAGGGCTTCCAGGTGGAGACAGCCGCGAACGGCAAGGTCGCGCTCGAGCGCCTGAACGGCGGGACACGCGCCTCGGTCATCCTCCTCGACCTGATGATGCCGGTGATGGACGGATGGCAGTTCCGGCACGAACAGATCAGGTGAAGGCGCTGGCCGCGATCCCGGTGATCGTGGTGTCGGCGGCGGGCCGGGAGCGGCTCGAGAAGATTGACGCCAACGCGTACCTCTCGAAGCCGGTGGATCTGGACGAATTGCTCGCGCGCGTGACCCAATACTGCCGGCCGTAGTGCTTCGAAGTGGTCACTCTTGTTCGGCCGCCCGCGAGGTTGCCGAAACATCTCGGCAGGCCATTCTGTGGACTCAGCGGTCGATTTTTCGTTGACGAGTGCTACGTTGGTGACACACCGAAAGCCCGCAAAACGGACACCGCGGAATCCGGCCGAAGCCGTGCGAACGCCTCTGACGGCCGACGAGATTGCCTGCAACGACCTCAACATGGCAGCCGCGGCGCTCCTCTACGACATGGCCGCCCTGCAAGCCAACGAGCGCAGCCAGTTCGGGTACAAGCGGGCGGCAAAGGCGATCGTCGGCCTGGCGGACTCGGTGCTCGATCTCGTCGCCGCGGACACTCTCGCTGAAGTTCCGTTCGTGGGGCCATCCAGTTCGAAGATCATCGCCGAGCTGATCCAGCACGGTCGCTCGCCGACTGTCGATGCCGCGGTCGAGCAGTCGCCCAAGGCCGCCGACGTCATGTCCAGGCGGCGGCTCCGGGGCGGATACCTCAGTCACTTCGCCATGCAGCAGGCGCTTGCCGCGCCGCTCGGCAGCGATCTTGTCACCAGGGACAGCTATCGCGGCGATTTTCAGATGCACTCCACCTGGAGCGACGGAGGCGAGCGGATCGCGACGATGGCGGCGGCGTGCCGGTCGCGCGGGGACAGCTGTCTCGGGATGACGGATCATTCGTACGGGCTGCCGATCGCACACGGCGTCAGCATGGCGGATGTCGTCCGCCAGCATGAGGAGATCGATCGCCTCAATGCGGAGTACGACGGCAGCTTCCGGGTGTTCAAGGGGATCGAGGCGAATATCCTCGCCGATGGCAGCCTCGATCTTGAGCCCGAGGAGTGCGCCCGGTTCGAGTTCGTGGTCGCGTCGCCGCACTCGCTGTTGCGCCGGCCCGAGGATCAGACGGCCCGCATGCTCGGGGCGCTGCGAGGGGTGGCGGTGGCGATTCTGGGACACCCGCGGGGCCGGATGTACAACAGCCGTCCCGGTGTCCGGGCGGACTGGGACCGCGTCTTCAGGGAAGCGGCCAAGCGCGGTGTCGCGGTCGAACTCGACGGCAACTGGCACCGTCAGGACATCGACTTCGAGCTCGCCCGGCACGCGCTCGATGCGGGATGCCTCTTTGCGCTCGACAGCGATGCGCACGCCACCGGCGAGCTGCGGTTCAGCGAGTATGCGATCGCGCACGCGCGGTTGGCGGGCATTCCCCGCGCGCGCGTGATCAATTGCTGGAGCAATCAACAGCTCGACGAGTGGATGCGGGAGCGTCGCCGGGAGTAATCGATCAGATCGGCCGCGGTAACGTCGGCTGCACGTTCTGCGGATGGTCGCCCAGGTCCGGCTGAAGCCGGACCCTACCGATGTCGGACGAGCGGCGGCTGCACCGGTAGCGTCCGGCTTCAGCCGGACGAAAGGCGGCGGCGGGCCCGGATAGCGGTGTAATACCGTGACGCCAGCGGGTGGCCGACGCGCGACTCGATGAAGGCCGATGCCTCGGTGACGGCCGCCAGATCGACGCCGGTCGTGATGCCCAGCCCGTCGAGCATGAAGATCAGATCCTCGGTCGCCAGATTGCCCGTCGCGCCCGGCGCATACGGGCAGCCCCCCAGTCCCCCGGCCGAGGCATCGAAGGTGGTCACGCCGAGGTCGAGCGCGGCGAGGACGTTGGCGAGCGCCGTCCCGCGCGTGTCGTGGAAGTGGAGCGCGATGGCGCGCATCGGAACGCGCTCGGCGACGGCGCCGACTACCCGTGGCACCTGGCCGGGATGGGCGACGCCGATGGTGTCGCTGATGGCGACCTCGAACGCTCCCATCTCCGTCAGTGCGGCGGCGACCTCAGCCACTCTCTCCGGCGGGACGTCGCCTTCGAAGGGGCAGCCGAATGCGGTGGAGACGTAGCCGCGCACGCGGATGCCGAGCGCGGCGGCCCGCTCGCAGACCGCCCGGTAGATCAGGAGTGATCCGTCGATCGTCTGGTTGAGATTGTTCCGGCTGAACGACTCCGACGCCGCGGCAAAGACAGCGACTTCCTTGACCCTGGCGGCGTGCGCGCGCTCGAGCCCGGCCAGGTTGGGGACGAGCGCGGTGTGGCGCGTCGCGCCCCACGCGGCGATCCCGCCGAACACCTCGGCCGCGTCCGCCATCTGCGGCACCCACTTCGGACTGACGAACGCCGCCACCTCGATGACCGGCAGCCCCGCGGCGCTCAGCCGATCCACGAACGTGATTTTGTCGGCCGTGGCGACGAGCGCCGCTTCGTTCTGGAGGCCATCGCGAGGTCCGACCTCGACGACGGTGACGCGATCGGGCAGATTGATCATAAGTACGAAGGAGGTCTTGAACCGGGGGCGAGCTCAGGCCACCCGTGCGTGAGGAAAACATCGGACACGCGTGACGAGCCGGGTGAAGCCGGACACTACACGATCTCGATCAGCGGGACTCCCGGCTGGACCAGATCGCCCGGCTTGCAGTGCACGGCGGTGACGGTGCCATCCGCGGGCGCCCGTACCGGCAGTTCCATCTTCATCGCCTCGAGGATCACCAACGTGTCTCCGCGCCGGACCGCAGTACCAACTTGCGCATCGACCCGTACGACGCTCGCAGGCATCGGCGCGGACAGCGATCCATGCGTCGCGGCCGCGCGCCGCTTCCGGCCGTCAGTCTGCACCTCGATCTCGAACACCTCGCCGTCGAGATAGACCCACCGCATCTCGCCGGCAGCGACCGTCCATGCGACCCGCGGCAGCGGATCTCCGACTCTGACCTCGCCGTCACGCCCGACCCGCACGGCGACCGGCGCGCCGTCGCCGACGGACACGGTGCCGTCATCGCGCACGATCGCCTTGTGCTCGGCCTGTGACTCCCGCAGCATGACGGTCCGGGTCATGGCGCTCCGCGTCCCCAGTCCGCGATCGACGTCCATGGATCGGCCGCCGACGGAGAAGCGGAGGGGACAGTCGGCAACGCCGCTCTCGTGGCCGCGGCCGCGGCCAGCGCCTCAAGCGGGGCGGGAGAGCGGCGCAGCAACTGGTCGAGATTGGCGTCGATGAATCCGGTGTCCACTGCGCCTGCCTGGAACGCGGGATGCGCGAGGACACGAAGCAGAAAGGGAATGTTGGTGCGGATGCCGAGCACCGGAAACCCGCGCAGCGCGGCCTGCGCTCGCGCGATCGCCGCGTCGCGAGACTCGGCCGCGGCGGTGAGCTTCGCAATCAGCGGATCGTAGATGACCGGCATGCGGTAGCCCTCCACCACGCCGGAGTCAATCCGGATGCCGGGCCCCTGGGGTTCGCGATAGAGCAGCAGCGGCCCGGCCTGAGGCAGGAATCCGTTCTGGGGATCCTCGGCGTAGATGCGGCACTCGATCGCGTGCCCGCGCTGCGAGATCGAGTCTTGCGTCCACGGCAGCGGGGCCCCTGCGGCGACGAGCAACTGTGCCCGGACGAGATCGACTCCGGTGACCGCTTCGGTGACCGGGTGCTCGACCTGGAGACGCGTATTCATCTCGAGGAAGTAGAACCGCGCCGTGTCTCCGGCCCCTTCGAGCAGGAACTCGATCGTGCCCGCGTTCCGGTAGCCGGCGGCACGCGCGGCCGCCACCGCCGCATCGCCCATCGCCTGCCGCACTCCGGCGGTGAGCGCAGCCGAGGGACTCTCCTCGATCACTTTCTGATGACGGCGCTGAATTGAACATTCCCGTTCGAACAGATGCACGACTCCGCCGTGCGCATCGCCGAATACCTGGATTTCGACGTGACGCGGCCCCTCGATCACCCGTTCGACGTAGAGCGTGCCGTCGCCGAACGCCGCCTCGGCTTCGCGGCGGGCTGCCTGGATCAGTTCGCGCGCCGAGCCAGGATCCGGCACGACGCGCATCCCCTTGCCGCCGCCACCCGCCGATGCCTTCACGAGGGCGGGATAGCCCACCGCCTGCGCCGCACGAATAATCCCCGCGTCCGACTGGTCGACCGAGGTTTCTCCTGGCACGATCGGCACTCCGGCGCCCTGCATGAGGGCCCGGGCCGCGATCTTGGAACCCATCCGCTCGATCACGTCCGCGGGAGGACCGATGAACACCAGGCCGGCGGCCTCGCACGCGCGCGCGAAGGACGCGTTCTCCGACAGGAAGCCGTAGCCAGGATGCACCGCGTCGGCCCCGGTGGCCCGGGCGGCCTCGACGATCGACGGAATCGAGAGGTAACTTTCGGACGGCGCCGCCGGGCCCACCCGTACGGCAAGATCCGCCGCCCGCACATGCGGCGCCTCGGCGTCGGCGTCGGAATAGACCGCGACGCTCTCGATCGTCGATTCGCGGCACGCGCGGGCGATACGGATCGCGATCTCGCCGCGGTTCGCGATCAGCACCCGCCGCAGCGTCATGCGGTCCAGCTCGGTTTCCGCTTTTCGAGAAAGGCGCGCATGCCCTCTTGCCCTTCGGGCGAGACCCGCTGTTCGGCAATGCTGTTCGTGGTGAAACCGATGACGTCTGAAGGATTCTTGCTGCCGATCTCCCGGATCAGCGCCTTGGCCGCCGCAATCGCCAGCGGCCCCGAGCTGCGGACCTCAGCGAGGCGGCGCTCGACCGCCTCGTCCAGGTGCGCATCCGGCACGACCTCGTGGACCAGACCGATTTCACGCGCGCGCCTGGCGCTGAAGCGGCTGCCGGTCAGGAACAGCTCCCGCGCCGCCGATTCGCCGATCTTCCGGACCACGTACGGCGAGATGACCGCGGGAAGGATGCCCAGTTTCACCTCGCTGAGCGCGAACACCGTGTCCTCGCCGGCGACGACGATGTCGCAGACGGCGGTCAGGCCGACACCGCCACCGAGTGCCGCGCCGTGCACGCGCCCGATCAGTGGGACCGGCAGCGTGTTCAGCCGCTCGAGCATGCGGGCCAGGTCTTCGGCGTCCGCCAGGTTCTCGCGATGGGTGTAGGCGATGGCCTTGGACATCCAGCCGAGATCCGCGCCCGCGCAGAACGCCTTGCCCGCGCCCGCAAGCACGACGGCGCGAACCGTTGCATCCTCCGCCGCCGCGTGCGCCGCGGACGTGATCGACGCAATCACCTCCTCGTCGAAGGCGTTGCGCAGCTCCGGCCGGTTGAGCGTGATGCGCAGCGTCGAGCCGTCACGGCTGATGATGATCGATGGCATGGCGCGATTCTTTGTGAGGTGGTGGCGTCACGTCGAGCGGCGCCGGTCGTCGAGGTCCCTGCCGTTCCGCCTCGGCGCATGGCCAAACGCCCGTACTGTCCAGGCTACATGCGAAAGACCCCGAACCGCGGCTCGGCAATCGGCGCGTTGCACGCGGCGGACAGTCCGAGCGCGATCGCGGTCCGGGTGTCCGCCGGATCCAGAATCCCATCGTCCCACAGCCGCGCGGTGGAGTAGTAGGGGGAGCCTTCCCGCTCGTACTTCTCGAGAATCGGCGCGCGAATCGCCGCCTCTTCGTCCGTGGCCAGATCCCGGCCGTCGCGCGCGAGCTGATCGCGTTTGACGCTGGTGAGGACGCCGGCGGCCTGTTCGCCGCCCATCACGGAAATGCGCGCGTTGGGCCACATCCACAGCAGCCGTGGCTCGAACGCCCGTCCGCACATGCCGTAGTTCCCGGCGCCGAACGATCCGCCGATGACCACCGTGAACTTCGGCACGGGCGCGTTCGCGACCGCGTGCACCATCTTGGCGCCATCCTTCGCAATCCCTCCGCGCTCGTACTCGCGCCCGACCATGAAGCCGGTGATGTTCTGCAGGAAGATGAGCGGGATTTTGCGCAGGCTGCAGAGCTCGATGAAGTGCGTGGCCTTGAGGGCGGACTCCGAGAAGAGGACCCCGTTGTTGGCGATGATGCCGACCAGGAAGCCGTGCAGCCGCGCGAAACCGGTGACGAGCGTGGCCCCGTAGCGCTCCTTGAACTCGTCGAAGCGCGACCCGTCCACGAGCCGCGCGATGATCTCGCGCACGTCGTAGGCCTTGCGGAGATCGGCGTTGACGATGCCGTAAATCTCCTCCGGAGGGTACAGCGGCTCCTCGGGTGCGATCCGATCGGGCGGCAGGTCCTTCACCGTGTTGAGGGTACTGGCGATCGTGCGAGCCAGCTGGAGGGCGTGCTCATCGTCTTCGGCCAGGTAGTCGGCGACACCGGAGATGCGCGTATGGACGTCCGCGCCGCCAAGCTCTTCGGCGCTGACCTCTTCGCCAGTGGCCGCCTTGACGAGCGGCGGACCGCCGAGAAAAATCGTGCCGGTGCCCTTGACGATGATGGTCTCGTCGGACATTGCCGGCACGTACGCGCCGCCGGCGGTGCACGAGCCCATCACCGCGGCGATCTGCGGAATCCGCTCGGCCGACATCCGTGCCTGGTTGAAGAAGATCCGGCCGAAGTGCTCCTTGTCGGGGAAGACCTCGTCCTGGAGCGGGAGGAACGCGCCGCCGGAGTCGACCAGATAGACGCAGGGCAGCCGGTTGTCGAGGGCGATCTGCTGCGCGCGCAGATGCTTCTTCACCGTCATCGGATAGTAGGTGCCACCCTTGACGGTGGCATCGTTGGCGATGATGACCACTTCGCGCCCGGACACGCGGCCGATGCCAGTGACCACGCCGGCGCCAGGCGCGTCGCCCTCGTACATCTCCCAGGCGGCCAGCGGCGAGAGCTCGAGAAACGGCGATCCGCTGTCGAGCAGCTTGTCGAGGCGTTCTCGAACCGGCAGCTTGCCCTGCTCGCGGTGGCGCTCGACGTATCGCGCGCCGCCCCCCTGCTTCACCACTGCGATCCGCTCGCGCAGCTGCGCGACGAGCGCCAGCATCCGCTCCCGGTTGCCGCGGAACTCGGCGGACGACGTGTCGATGCGCGTTTCGATGATGTCCATCTCGGGCGTGCCGAAGTCACCGGGATTATATTCGGCAATGGCGCGCGGCTGGCGATAATGAGGGGTGGACGATCGCGAGCGCCGACTCGACATGGTCGCGCGGCAGATCGCCGCGCGGGGCGTCCGGGATCCGCGTGTGCTCGAGGCGTTACGCGAGGTGCCGCGTCATTTGTTCGTGCCCGAGGGCCAGCGGATCCACGCGTACGAGGACCGGCCGCTGCCGATCGGCGAATCGCAGACCATCTCGCAGCCGTACATGGTCGCGACGATGACGGAGACGCTTGCGCCCGAGGCGCACCATCGCGTGCTCGAGATCGGCACCGGTTCCGGGTATCAGACGGCGATCCTGGCGCGGCTGGCCTCCGAGGTGGTGTCGATCGAGCGGCACGCCGTCCTGGCCGCGCAGGCCAGGCGCACGCTGGAGGATCTCGGCTATACGAACGTGGTCATCCATGTCGGAGACGGCACGGAGGGGCTCGCGGATGCGGCGCCTTACGACCGTATTCTCGTGACCGCCGGCGCGCCGGGCATTCCCGAGCCCCTGACTCAGCAACTCGCCGACGGCGGCCGGCTCATCATTCCGGTCGGCCCTCCTGGATGGCAGCGCGTGACCATTGTCGAGCGGCGGGGGGACGCGACTGAGCAGCGCGAGGCCGAGGCCTGCGTGTTCGTCCCGTTGATCGGCCGCTACGGCTGGCAAACGGGGAATCTGTAGAATGCACTCGGTCTGTATTTAATCCAGACATCTGTCCATTGGTAAACGTTTGCGCCCGGATGTGTATAATAAGCGTGCTGCGGCTGCCCCTTTGTGTATCAAGGGCAAGCGGTTTTGACCACACCTCACTGAAACTCGTCGGCCGGGCAGACTTCCGTAGCCGCGGAGTAGCTGGATAGCACGCTTATGACGATCAAGAAGAGAAACCGCGTCCTCGCCATCGACGATGAGCCCTCGATGATCGAGTGGCTCAAGATCCTTCTCGAGCATGAAGGCTACGAGGTCCGGACGGCGATGATCGGCACCCGGGGCGAGGAAATCTTCAAGACCTGGAAGCCCGACGTGGTCGTGACCGACATGATGCTGCCGGATGCGGACGGCCTCGAGCTCCTGCGCAAGTTCAAGCAGATCCACGCCGACACCGAAGTGATTGTCGTCACCGGCCACGGCAGCGTCGTCAAGGCGGTCGAGGCGATGAAGGCGGGAGCGCACAGCTTCGTCGAAAAGCCGATCGAGCCCGACACGTTACTCCAGATGCTGGAACGCGCGATTGAGCGCCGCGACCTGGTGGGCGAGAACCTGCTGCTGAAAGCCAAGCTCGAAGGGCAGTTCCGGTTCGGGAACATCATCGGCAAGAGCAAGAAGATGCACGAGG
>JBDTSX010000046.1:0-14264 GCA_039930925.1 Acidobacteriota bacterium
CTTGAGCACCGCCAGCGCCGTCAACACGCGCGTCCCGGGGCCGACGCCGATGATGTGAATGATCGCGAAGAGAAGAATTGCGGCGATCGCGACGGCGCGAATGCCCCACGGGCTCAGCGGAATCACGTAGCTCACATACGCCGCCGCTCCGGCAGCGAGCGCGGCGGTGATACCCGGATCCATGATCAGCAGGCACTTCCACCCGTAGAGGAACGCGACCCGGCGGCCGTAGGCCTCGCGGAGGTAGACATAGCCGCCGCCGGCGGCGGGGAAGCGCGCCGCGAGCGCCCCGTAGCACAGCGCCCCGCAGATGGCCATCGCGCCCATCGCCACCCAGACGGCGAGCACCAGCGCCGGCGAGGCGAGCGTCCGCAGCATCGCGCCAGGGGTGAGAAAGATGCCGACGGCGATCACCTGCCCGACGATCAACCCGATCGCCGGCGCGAGCGTGAGCTGGCGCGTCAGCCCAGGGGCGCCCATCAGAAGGTGACGCGAACCGCCAGCTGGCAGGCCCTCGGTCCACCGGAGCCGAACACGCCGCCGGCCGTGGTCACCGGCTTCCCGAAGCCCGACGACTTGAGGTACTCCGGGCTCGCCGGATCGCTGCTGTCGCGGACGAGCACGTTGGCGTAGCCGGAATAATTCCTGACGCTCACGCCAAGAATGTTGGTGGTGTTGAAGAGGTTGAACACCTCGAGCATCGGCTCGATCCGCGTCCGGCGCCAGGTGAATGGCCGTGACACCCGGAGGTCCAGCGCGTTGAACGTGTCGCCGAATCGCACCCCATCGTCGACGAGCGGCAGGTGCTGGCCGTCGATGCCGCCGGCGGCGTTGAGGGTGGTCAGCGCGCGATTCAGATCGGCGCCGGTCTTGAACACGCGCCCGCCGGCGTTCCGCTCGAATGCCGGCACGCGCGACTGGCCGTCGGGCATCAGGATGTCCATCGGCACCGCGGAGGCGATCGTCCAGATCGGCGCGACCACGAACCCCGCAGGGGCCTGCGCCCACCCGGCCAGCGTCAACCGATGCCGCTGATCGTTCGGCGTCGGACCGTACTCCCGGCGCAGGTTGTTGGGGTCGATGGGCCCGTTCGAGAACGGGATCTGATCGTCGTTCGCGTAGTTGCGCGCCTTCGACAGCGTGTAGCCGGTCCGGAACCCGTACTGCGCGCCGCGCCGTTCCGCGCTGACGAGCAGCCCGTCGTACCGGGTGTTGACGCTCGATTCGATGTTGACGACCCGATCCGGTCCGCCGACCACCGGGTTGAACACGCTGCCGACGGTCCGGCCGATGATGAAGTGGGTGCCGAGATTGTGGAGTCCGTCGACGCGGACGACGACCTGGTGCGGCAGCATCTGCTGCACGCCCAGGTTGAACTGCTGCACCGACGGATTCTGCAGCCGGTTATCGATGATGTTGATCCCGGAGGCACCGGCCCCGGGCAGGATGAAGCCGGTGAAAGGGTTGGTGGAGGAAGGCGCGAAGGGCGGGAATTGTCCCGTCGCCGGGTCGAGGAAGAAGGTGTTGCCCGCCCGCACCTCGATTGGCAGGGCGCGCCCGTCCAGGCCGCGCTCGAGCGATTCGATCTCGAGGGTGACCCGATCGTAGTAGATGCCGTAGCCGCCGTGCACGCTGGTGCGGTCCGCGGGGGCCCAGTTGAAGCCGACGCGCGGCGCGACGTTGTTGGTGTCGCGGTGGCGGGTGCCGCTCAGGAACGGCTTGACGATCGGGTTGATCTGATCGGAGCGGCTGACGTTCTTGACGTCGGTGTCCAGTTCGTAGCGGACTCCGACGTTCAGCGTCACCTTGGGCCGCAGCCGCCAGTCGTCCTGGACGAAGAGCGCAAGGTAGTTGTTGTCGGCGTCGGGGATGGTCAGCGACTGATCGGGCTTGCCACTCCGAAGCGTCACCGCGAACAGCAGGTCGTTGTCGTCGATGCGGCCGTTGCCGTCATGGTCGAACGTGGGGAAGTCCTCGACGTACTCGACCCGCCCCGCGCGGAACACGCCGAGATCGAAAGCCGCATCGACCCGCTGCCACTCGCCGCCGGTCCGGACGGTGTGCCGGCCACGCACGATCGTCGCCGAGTCGGCAATCTGGAAACGCTTCTGATCGGTCCCCTGCGGCACCCTGAACGACGAACCGTCCTGGAAACTCGGAAACGTCAGCTGCGGCCCCGCGGCCACCGGCGTGATCTGATTGTGAAACGTACTGAACGACAGGCTCCCGATCTGGACGATGGTCGGCGACAGGATGCGCGTCCACGAGCCGGCGACGGACTGGTATCCGTTTCGGCTCCGCTGGCGCTGCGACGCGGACCCGATGGCGCGGTCGAGCGTGCTCGCGCCGGTGTCGTCGACGCGCTCGCCAGCGTAGCGGACCGTGATCAGGTCCCCGCTGTTCGGCCGATAATCGACTCGGAGCGAGCCAAGCAGGTCGTCCAGCGGCGCCGCCGCGAACAGCCGCCGGATGGTGCGCGTCGACGGGTCGCGTGACCCGACCAGCACCGCGCCATCCTGATTGCGATATTCGACCGCGCCGAACCAGAACGATTTCCGTGCGGCGAGCGGCCCGCCGGCCGCCCCCGAGTACTGTTCCCGGTCGAAGGGCGGCTTGGCATCGGTCGGCGCGACCGTGGCCGGCAGCGATTGCCAGCGGCTGTCGCGTCCGAACAGGGAAAACGAGCCGCGCAACTGCGCGCCGCCGGATTTGGTCACGACGTTGATGACCGAGGAAGCGGAGCGTCCGGATTCAGCGGTGAAGCGGTTGGTGGCGATCTGAAACTCCTGCACCGCTTCCTGCGTGATGTTCTGCAGCGGGCCCCCCACCACATCGTCGTTGTTGTCGGCGCCGTCGATGGTGTCGTTGCCGCCGCGGCCGAGACCGCCGGCGGAGGAGATCGTGACGGTGTTGGTTTTGGTCGGATCGAAGTTGGGTGCGGGAGCGTTGCCCGGCACGAGCAGTGCGAGCTCGAGGAAGTTCCGGCCGTTGAGCGGCAGCGCTTGGATGAAGCTCGAGGGCATGACCGCATCGACGACGGACCGGGTCGTGTCGACCGCGACCGGACTGGCGGCGACGGTGACATCCGCGGTGACCGGACCGATCGACATCTCGACGTCGATCGATACCGCCTGGCCGACTTCGAGCAGCACCGCGCGGGTCGCGAGGCTGAAGCCTGGCATCGTGGCCGTGAGACTCACCGTGCCGGGCGGCAGATTCGGGACGGTGAAGTCTCCCGAGTCGTCGGTCGTGACGCTGCGCGTGACGCCATTGGCCACTTCGGAAATGACGATCGATGCGCCGGGTAACGATTTGTTTTGAGCGTCGTGAACGCGTCCACGCAGCGTCGCCGAGGCGGGCTGCGCCGAAGCCATCCAGGCCTGGCCGATCACGCACACGCATATCGCCGCCAGCGATCCGACCCGCATAGACCCACCCCTCCCGATATATCAGCGCCATTTCGCGCCCGCGGGCAGGATACGCGAGCCGGCGCGCGGTGTCTCTAGCGCGAAGACACTAGAGGTCGTTGGTCGTTAGTCGTTGGTCACGGTCCTAAGTCGCGGAGTCGCGGAGTCGCGGAGTCACGGAGTCGCGGAGTCACGGAGTCACGGAGTCACGGAGTCACGGAGTCGCGGAGTCACGGAGTCGCGGAGTCGCGGAGTCACGGAGTCGCGGAGTCACGAGTCACGCAGTCGCCAGTCGGCGTCGGACGGCGGCGGTGAACCGTTTTCTGCGCTGAGGTGTCACCGCGTGGGGTCAGCGGGGGAGCAGGGTTCTCGCCGCGCTCGATTTTTCAACGATGGATTACCGATCGGTGAGTGGCATTGCTGATTCGAACGTGGCACTGGCGTTGCTCAAGGCCGCGGGTATGAAGAAACTGATCGTTCTGGCGGCACTGACCGCGCTCTGGGCATGGCCCGCGACGGCACGGGCGCAGGGGCGCGCTGAAATCCAGGGCTTTGGCGGTGTCACGGTCGGCACGTCCACCTTCGGCAGCGCCGTCTCACCGACCTTCGGCGGCCGGGTCGGCGTCGACCTGACGCCGAACCTTCAGGTGATTGGCGAGGCCGGCCGGCTCGCCGACATCGAGTCCCCGTTGTTCAATCTCCTCCAGTTCACGCAGATCGGTGTCAACGTCTCGGCCTACTACGGGGAGGGGGGCGTGCGGTTCATCACATCGCCTCACTCTGGCGTCCGTCCATACGGGGAAGCCACGGCCGGCTTTGCCCGCGTCAATGCCGGCGTCTCAGGGCTCGGCGGTAACACCGACCCGATCGTGACCGCGGCGCTGAACCTGATCAACACCACCCGGCCGGTGCTGGGCGTGGGGGGTGGCGTCGTGTTGCAGGGCGGTCCGATCTCGGTGGACCTCGGGTATCGCTACAAAAAAATCTCCGCGGGGAACACCATCGCGTCCCTGCTGAACGGCGGCAAAGATTACCAGGTCAACCAGGTGCGTGTCGGCGTCGGATTCAGGTTCTAGCCCGTCTTGTCGGCTTCGGCCATCTTCTCTCTCAGGCTGCGCGGACGCATGTCCGTCCAGACTTCTTTGATGTACGCGAGGCACTCCGCCTTCGGACCCGATTTGCCCGCGTCCTTCCAGCCCAAGGCGTTTTCGCGGTCCGCCGGCCAGATCGAATACTGCTCCTCGTGGTTGACCACCACCTTGTAAACTGTCGTGTCCTGAGCGTCCTCTTCGCGAGCCATGATCGTCTCCTTGAACAAAGGGATTGGTTCGGTTGCCGGCAAAGTACGACAGATCCCGGGCATAAACGCAAGACGCCGGGATTCACCTCTTCCGCCGGCGCGAGGCTCCGGCCGATATATCGGCTGAGATCGCCGATCTGGGAGGATTATTTGCCCACTCTGGCGACTTTTCCTGGCCTGGGCCAGAAATTCAAGGGATTTCGGTGGCAGATGGCTTGCTACCATAGCTGAGGTGTCAATCCCGGTTTCTTGTGCCTGGAGACGCTCGATTTGCTGGGTTCCCGTGGCCGTCACCTATGCGCGACACTCTTCCACCTGAGGCCGGTCGCACGCCGAACCCGTGCATACACCAGGGCTTCGAGGCGCAGGCCGAGCGCACGCCGGACGCGATCGCGGTGGTCTTCGGAGACGAGCGCCTGACCTATGCGGACCTGAATGCCCGGGCCAATCGACTCGCCCACCATCTCCTGACTCGCGGCGTCGGCGTGGAGTCGCCGGTCGGCGTCTGCCTGGAGCGCTCCGCCACGCTGATCGTGGCACTGCTGGCCGTGTTGAAGGCCGGTGGCGCCTACGTGCCTCTCGATCCGGCCTATCCGGAAGAGCGGCTCGCGTTCATGCTGCGCGATTCCCTGGTGCCGGTGCTGCTCACCGAGCAGCGGATGCTGGGGATGCTGGCAGATGTCTCGGCCGAAATCATCTGCCTGGACGACTGTCCCGAGATCGTGCTCGCGCGCTCAGACAATCCGTCGAGCGGAGCCACGCCTGCCAACCTGGCCTACGTGATCTACACGTCCGGCTCGACCGGCCGGCCGAAAGGGGTCGAAGTCATCCATCAGACCGTGGTCCATCTCTTCGCCGCGACGCGCGAACCGCTCGGGTTTCGTGAGGGTGACGTCTGGACGGTCGTGCATTCGAGCGGGTTCGATTTTTCGGTCTGGGAAATCTGGGGCAGCCTGCTGCAAGGCGGCACGCTGGTCGTCGTCTCGTTGAGCATCGTGCAATCGCCGCGGGCGCTCTACGATCTTCTGCGCCTCGAGCGGGTCACGGTGCTGAATCAGACGCCGTCTGCGTTGCGGGCGCTCCTCGACGCGCGGCGCCAGGCCGCAGCGGCCGGCGAGGCAGACTGGAGCCTGCGGCTGATCGTCTGCGGCGGGGACGCTCTCGACCACGAGCTCGCCGCGGAGTTGTCGCGGCTGACGATCCCGGTCTGGAACTTCTACGGTCCAACCGAAAGCTCGGTCTGGACCACGTGCACGGTCATCAAGGACGCAGGCGCCGATCGCGCCGCCTCGATCGGCCCGCCGATTGCGGACCTCGAGGTGTATCTGGTCGACGATCAGCAGCAGCTGGTGCCGTCCGGCACCCCGGGCGAGCTCCTCATCGGCGGCGCCGGGCTGGCTCGTGGCTATCGGGGCAGGCCGGAACTGACCGCCGAACGCTTCATTCCGGATCCCTTCAGTCACGACGCGGGCGCCCGGCTGTATCGAACCGGCGATAGCGGGCGCCATCTGCCGGACGGGAGCATCGAGTTCCTCGGGCGGATCGACCATCAGGTCAAGATCCGCGGATACCGGATCGAGCCGGGAGAGATCGAGACGGTGCTCCTGCAGCACCCCGCGGTCCGCGAGTGCGTCGTGGTCGCGCGTGACGATCGGACCGGCGCGCAGCGACTCGTGGCCTACGTGGTTCGCGACACCGACGCCGCCAGCGGCGAGGCGAGCGCCAGACTGCTGGCTCAATGGCGGGCGGTGTACGACAACACCTACCATCGTGCCGGCGCCGAAACACCGTCCGATCCCACCTTCAACCCTACGGGCTGGAACAGCAGCTACACCGGCCAGCCCATGCCGGCCGTCGAGGTCCGCGAGTGGGTCGACGACACGGTCAGCCGGATTCTCGCGCTCCACCCGCGCAGAGTGCTGGAGATTGGCTGCGGGGCCGGCCTGCTGCTGTACCGGATTGCCCCGCAGTGTGCGGCGTATCAGGCGACGGACTTCTCCGTGACCGCGATCGACCTGCTGACCGCGCAGCTGCGCACGTCGCCTGGGGAGTTCGGCCATGTCAGCCTGTCCCACCGGGAGGCGATTGATTTTTCCGGCTTCGACGCCGGCCTGTTCGATGTCGTCGTGATCAACTCGGTGGCCCAGTACTTCCCGAACGCGGCGTATCTGCGGCGCGTGCTGGACGGCGCGGTGCGAGTGACGCGTGCGGGCGGCTCCGTCTTCGTCGGCGATGTCCGCAGCCTGCCGTTGCTCGAGGCGTTGACCGCCTCCGTCCAACTTCATCAGGCTCCGCCGTCACTCTCACTCGACGAGCTGAGGCGCCGCGTCGGCACCGCGATCGCGGCGGAGGACGAACTGGTCGTCGACCCGCGGTTCTTCACGTCGGTGGTGCAGGAGTTCAGCCAGCGCTGCGCGGTGCGCGTGATGCCAAAGCGCGGCCGCAATCGGAACGAGCTGACGCGGTTTCGCTACGACGTGATGCTGCGGGTCCTGCCGTCTCCGGCGTCCGCACCGCCGGTCGAGCGGCGGGAGTGGATCGGCGACGAATTGACGCTGGATCGCGTACGCAGCCTGCTCGAGACGCAGCGCCCGGAGATCCTGGCGGTGTCACGCATTCCCAATGCCCGGGTCCGAGCGGACGCGAACCTCGTGAACCTCCTCGCCGGGGGCAACCCCGATGGCACCGTCGCGGACCTCCGCGCGGCACTCGACCTGCTGCCGGCGGCAGGAGTGGAGCCGGACGATCTCTGGTCGATCGAGCAGTCAGGTCGTTACGCGGTCGATCTCAGTTGGGCCGAATCGGGTCCCGACGGGTCCTACGACGCGGTGTTCAGGCGCGCCGATGTCGCTGCCGAAGCCGCGGCGCCGGCGTTTCAGTCGCGCGAATATGTGGACACCACGACGCACTGGAACGCATACGCCAACACGCCTTCCGCACGAGTCTCCACCTCAATCCTGGTCCCGGAGCTGATCGAATTCCTGGAGGGGAAGCTGCCCGGGCAGATGGTGCCGTCGGTCTTTGTGTTCCTCGACGCGCTCCCCCTGACGCCCAACCGCAAGGTGGACCGCAAGGCGCTGCCGCCCCCTGGGAACACGCGCCCGACTCTCGCGCAGCCATTCGCGGCGCCGTGCACTGACGCCGAGACATTGCTGGCGGGGATCTGGGCCGATGTCCTGGGACTCGACCGCGTTGGCGTGCACGACAATTTTTTCCAGCTGGGGGGGCATTCACTGCTGGCGATACAGGTCGCCTGTCGCGTGCGCGACGCGGTCGAAGCGGAGATGTCGCTCGGCACATTCTTCGAGACACCGACGATTGCCGGACTCGCGCGCCATCTCGCATCCGCTGGGGCCTCCCGCGCCAGGCGCCCGGCCATCACCGCGGCGGCGAAGGGAGCCAGCGCGCCGCTGTCGTTCGGCCAGGCCCGCATCTGGTTCCTGAGTGAGTTGGTCCCGGACACGCCCGTGTACCACATCCCTCTGGCGGTCCCCTTCGATCGATCCCCTGACCTCGAGGTGCTGGAGCGCGCCCTGAACGAAATCGTCCGTCGTCATGACGTCCTGCGCATGACGGTCGCCGATCTCAACGGGACGCCGTCGCAGGTGACGGCGGAACGCCTGATCCTTCGGCTGCCGATCGACGACCTGACGGAGCTTCCGCTCGACCGTCGCCTGGCAGAGACGGAACGGATCGTCGCTCGCGAAGCGGAGGCGCCATTCGACCTCGCGAACGGTCCGCTGGTTCGGGCTCGTCTCATTCGCTCCAGCGCGGCCGAGCACGTGCTGCTGATCTCGATGCACCACCTGGTCGGAGATGGCTGGTCGATCGGCGTCCTGCTCAAGGAGCTCGGCGCCCTCTACGAGGCCTTTGCGGCCGGCCGGCCGTCGCCCCTGACCGAGCTGCGGATTCAGTATGCCGACTACGCGCTCTGGCAGCGATCCGCCGCAAGAGCCGATTTGCTCGAGGAGGAGCTGCGCTACTGGACCAACGAGCTCGAAGGGGCGATCCACACGCTGGATCTCCCGGCGGATCGCCCGCGCCCACGCGCGCAGACATTCCGCGGCGCGCGCGCGGTCCTGCCCCTGACGCGGCGCCTGTCCCGGGCGGTGAAGGCGTTCAGCCAGCGCGAAGGGGTCACACCCTTCATGACGCTCCTGGCCACGTTCAGTGCCCTGCTGCATCGCTACACCGGCCAGGATGACATCCTGATCGGGTCACCCGTCGTCAACCGCCCGGACACGGACACCGAGGCGCTGATTGGGCTGTTCCTGAACAACGTCGTACTGCGCGCGCGATTTCCTTCGGACGTGCCCTTCCGCGCGTTGCTGCAGCAGGTGCGTGACGCGGCCCTCGGCGCCCATGCACACCAGGAGCTGCCGTTCGAGACGCTCGTCGAGAGCCTCAATCCCCACCGGGATTCCAGCCGGACACCGCTGTTCCAGGTCTTCTTCAATTTTTTCAGCTTTGCGGACGAGAGAGTCAGGCTCCCGGGCCTCGCGAGCCAGCCGGTCTCGCCCGCGGCGACCTGGTCGCAGCCCGACGCGGCCTGGTCGCAGTTCGATCTCACCTTCTACGTGGCAGAGATCGAGGACGGCTATCAACTGATCGTGGTCTACAGCTCGGACCTCTTCGAGCACACCCGAATCGAATCGCTGCTCAGGCAGTTCCGCCTGCTGCTGGAGCAGGCTGTCTCCGCGCCAGACCAGCTCGTCACCGCCTACTCGCTGCGCGATCCGGAATCCGCTGCACTGCTGCCGAATCCTGGTCTCAGCCTGCCCGAGCCTGGACACGAACCGGTAGCGAAGCAGTTTTTCGCCATCGCTGCAGCGATGCCGGACCGCTTGGCAGTTGGCACCGGCTCCGCGTCATGGACCTATCGGGATCTCGCGGCGCTCGCGCACCGCATCGCGCGGCGGCTGCTCGCTGACGGCCTTCTGAAGGGTGACGCCGTGGCGCTCAGCGGTCCACCCAGTCCGGAGGGGATCGCGGGCATGCTCGGGGTGCTCGCCGCGGGAGGCGTGCTGCTCCTGCTCGACGAGCATCTTCCGGTGGAGCGGCGCAGGCTCATGATCGGCGAGGCCGGTGCAGAGCGGCTGCTTCATTGTGGCGAGTGGACAGCCGTCGATGACTGGATCCGCCAGGACCACTCGCTGGTCGTCACGCACGTGGCTGACGCGACCGGGACACAGCTGGAGCCGAACGGCGCCGACGCGGCCGATCGCCTCGACCTCCCGTCGATCGCCCCGGAGGATCCCGCGTATCTGTTCTTCACGTCCGGCACCACCGGCGTGCCGAAAGGGGTGCTCGGTCGTCACAACGGACTGAGCCACTTTCTCGACTGGCAGCGCGCGGCATTTGGCATCGGTCCCGACGACCGCAGCGCGCAACTGACCGGACTTTCCTTCGACGTGGTCCTGCGCGACATTTTCCTCCCGCTGACGAGTGGCGCCAGTGTGCACCTGCCTGATGACTCGAGCGGGCTGAGCTCGGGTCGCACCGTCGCCTGGCTGGATCGGCAGCGCATTTCGATTCTCCACACCGTCCCGTCGATTGCGCAGAACTGGCTCAGTGATCTCCCGGCGGGCGCAAGGCTGCGCTCGTTGCGCTGGGTGTTCTTTGCCGGCGAACCGCTGACCGACGCGCTGGTCCAGCGCTGGCGCGGGGCCTTTCCGGATTCGGGACGAGTGGTCAATCTCTACGGTCCGACCGAGACGACGCTGGCGAAATGCTGCTATGTCGTTCCGGATGATCCGCCCGCGGGCGTGCAGCCGGTCGGCTGGCCGCTGCCCGAGACCCAGGCGCTGGTGTTGAATCGTGGCGGCGATCTGTGTGGCATCGGAGAGCCGGGCGAGATTGCCATTCGTACGCCGTTCCGGACGCTGGGCTACGTCAATGGAGGCGCCGAGGACCGCGACCGCTTCGTGAGGAACCGATTCACGGACGATCCGAACGACCTGATTTACCGGACCGGCGATCGCGGCCGCTATCGGCCCGACGGCGCGCTCGAGATCCTTGGCCGCTTCGACGATCAGACGAAGATTCGCGGCGTCAGAGTGGAGCCTGCCGAAGTGAGTGCCGTCCTGGCCAGGCATCCGGCGGTGGCGGCATGCGTGGTCACCAGCGTCAAGGATGTGGAGGGCGCCAACGCGCTGGCCGCCTACGTCGTCGCGAGCAGGCAGGCGCCGATCGCGGTGTCCGAGCTGCGGGTGTATCTGGAGGCCGCGCTGCCGGCCGCGATGGTGCCGGGTTATTTCGTCGTCATCGACGCGCTGCCGCTGACCCCAAACGGGAAAGTCGATCGGCGCCGGCTGCCCGGCCCGCGCGAATCGGATCGGGCCACGGACGCCGTCTATGTCGCACCGAGAAACCCGACCGAGAGGGTCATTGCGGAGATCTGGTCCGACGTGCTTGGCGTCGAGCGTCCCGGAGTGTTCGACGGCTTCTTCGAGCTCGGCGGACACTCGCTCAAGGCGACCCGGGTGGTTTCGCGGATCAATGCCGCGTTCCAGATCGCGCTGCCGCTGCGCACGCTGTTCGAGGCTGCGACCATCGCCGGAGTGGCCGCCGTCGTGGAAGACCGGCTGATCGACGAGCTCGAGCTGATCCCCGGGGACGAGCTCGACGAGCGGCTGCAGTAAACGACCGCCATCACGCATGGACACGAACCCCTCCGACCGAAAAGCCACCCTGTCTCCGGCGAAGCGCGCCCTGCTCGCAGAGCGGCTCCGGGGGCGGGCGACATCGGACAGCCGCACAGCGGAGATTCAGCCGCGGGCGCAGCAGAATCACGTCCCGCTCTCGTTCGCGCAGCAGCGTCTCTGGCTTCTCGAGCAATTCGAGCCGGGCACGGCGGCCTACAACATCTCGCGCGCATTCTCGTTCAGCGGGCCACTCGATCTGGGCGCGTTGAAGAATGCGTTGAACGCGATCGTGGCGCGGCACGAGTCCCTGCGCACGGCGTTCACCCTCGTCGAGGGCGCGCCGGTACAGGTGATCGCATCCGCCTTGACGCTGCAGCTGCCGGTCGAGGATCTGACAAGGCTTTCCGGGGCCGATCAAGGCCGCGCCGTCAAGCGCCTTGCGACAGACGACGCGCGTCGTCCGTTCGATCTGGCAGAGCTGCCGCTGCTTCGAGTCCGCCTGCTCACGCGGACTGATTCGGCGCACCTGCTGCTCCTGACCATCCATCACATCGTCAGCGACATCTGGTCACTCGAGCTGTTCGTCCGCGAGCTGTCTTCCCTCTACGCGGCGTTCGCCGCCGGTGACGCCGGCTCATTGCGGGAGCTGCCGATCCAATATGCCGACTACGCTGTCTGGCACCGGAAGGCTGGTGAGAGGGGAGATCTACAGGTCCAGGTCTCTTATTGGAAAGAGCAGCTGGCCCTGGCTCCGTCCACGCTCGCGTTGCCCACCGACCATCCGCGCCCGGAGCGTCTGAGCTCGCGCGGCTCGCACCAGACGTCCCGGCTGCCGAAGGAACTGTCCGGGCGGCTGAAGGCCATCGGCCGGCAGGAAAACGCCACGCTCTCGATGGTGATGCTCGCCGCGTTCAATGTTCTGCTCTCGCGCTACACCAATCAGCACGACATCCTGGTAGGGATGCCGATCGCCGGCAGGGCCCAGGTGCAGACCGAGCCGTTGATCGGGTGCTTCATCAACACGCTCGTGCTCCGCACCGACCTGTCCGGGCGGCCGACCTTTCGGGACCTGCTGAAGCGTGTGAAAGACCGGACCCTGGCGGCCTACACCCATCAGGAAGTGCCGTTCGAGCTGCTGGTGCAGGAATTGCGGCCGACGCGCGGCCTCGGGCACTCTCCATTCTTTCAAGTCATGCTCGACGTGCACACGGCCGATGCGCTCGACAGCGGTGCTGCTGGCGGGTGGCAGACCGAGAACCTCGATTTCGATCGCGGCAGCGCACGGGCGGATCTCCTCTTGTTCGTGAGTGACGAGCAAGATGCCCTCGAGTGCTGGCTGGAGTACAGCACCGACCTGTTTGCCGCCGAGACGATCTCACGAATGCTCGGGCACCTCGAGGTCTTGCTGCGCGGCATTGTGGACGATCCCGACACGCGAATCTCCGAGCTGCCGCTGCTGAGCGAGTCTGAACGGCAGCAGGTCCTCGTGTCATGGAACCAAAGCCGCACGGACTATCCACGAGACAAAGGGCTCGCCGAGGTGTTCGAGTCCCAGGCGGCGCAGACGCCGGAATCGATCGCCGTCGTGTTCGACGGTGGGCAGGTCACCTACGGCGAGTTGAATCGCCGAGCGAATCAGCTGGCGCGATATCTGAAGAAGCGGGGAGTCGGGCCGGAATGCGCCGTCGCTCTGTTGATGACGCGATCCGCGGAGATGATCGTGGCGCTGCTGGCGGTTCTCAAGGCGGGAGCGGCCTACGTCCCGCTCGACCCCGGATTGCCCGCCGATCGACTCGCGTTCATGGTCCGCGACTCGAATGTGGCGGTGTTGCTCACGCAGAAGAGACTCTGCCCGGAGGCGCCGGCCCGCAGTCCACTGACCGTGCGCGTGGACACCGACTCGGGCGCGATTGCGCTCGAGGACGACAGCAATCCGGCGCCTTCGGCCCGGCCGGACGATCTTGCGTACGTGATGTATACCTCCGGGTCTACCGGGACACCCAAGGGCGTGTGCGTCACGCAGCGCGGCGTGGTCCGGCTCGTCCGGAACACCGGTTACGCGGACTTTGGCCCCGACCAAGTGTTCCTGCAGTTCGCGCCGATCACGTTCGACGCCTCGACGTTTGAAATCTGGGGCGCGCTGCTGAACGGCGCGCGCCTGGAAGTGATGCCGCCCGGCCCGGTGTCCCTGACCGAACTGGCTGACGCGCTCCGCCACCGGCAGATCACGACGCTGTGGCTGACCGCGGGCCTGTTCCAGCAGATGGTGGACGCGCAACTCGACAGCCTTCGTGGCCTTCGTCAACTGCTGGCAGGTGGAGATGTGCTTTCACCGCGGCACGTGGAGACCGTCCTACACGAGCTGACCGGGTGCCAGGTGATCAACGGTTACGGGCCGACCGAAGGCACCACGTTCAGCTGTGCGCATCGGTTCGGAGCCGGGGAGCGGTTTGCGGGCGGCGTGCCGATCGGCAGGCCGATCGCGAATACTCAGGCCTACATCCTGGATCAATCGCTGGCGCCGGTGCCGATCGGTGTGGCCGGCTCTCTGTACGTCTCCGGCGACGGGCTCGCGCGTGGCTATCTGAACGACCCGGAACTGACCGCCGCCAGATTTCTCGCGCACCCCTTCTCCGAGCAGGCGGGGGGCCGGCTCTACGACACGGGAGATCAGGCACGCTTCCGCCCGGACGGCGCCATCGAGTTCCTGGGCCGCGCCGACAACCAGGTCAAGATTCGCGGCTATCGCATCGAGCCGGCGGAGATCGAGCTCGCGCTCGGGCGGCATCCCGGCGTGCGCGAATGCGCCGTCGCCGCCAGGGGCGATGGTGCCGCCGACAAGCGGCTGGTCGCATACATCGTCGCCCAGCCCGGCGAATCGCTGGAGACAACCGATCTCCGGGCCTTTCTCCA
>JBDTSX010000047.1:0-14020 GCA_039930925.1 Acidobacteriota bacterium
GCGCACGGCGGCCGTGATCGTCGAGCCGCTCCAGGGCGAAGGGGGCGTGCGCCCGCTGAGCGCGGCGATGGGCGCGGCGATCACCGACGCCTGCGAGCGGACCGGCACCCTGCTGATCGCGGATGAAGTCCAGTGCGGCCTCGGCCGCACCGGCCGGGCGTTCTACTCGGCGGCAGTCGGTTTGCAGCCCGATCTGATGGCCGTCGGCAAGTCGCTCGGAGCGGGTGTGCCGATCGCCGCGACGCTCTTCAGTGAGCGCGTCGCTGCCGCCGCGGCGTGGGGCGACCACGGCAGCACCTACGGCGGCAACCTGCTGGCCTGCCGCGCCGCGCTGGTGTTCCTCGAGGAGCTGGTGGAAGGGGGACTGATGTCTCACGTCGCGCGCGTCGGGCTCCGCGCCGAGGCCGGGCTCCACGCGCTGGCTGCCCGCCATTCCAGCATTCGCGAGATCCGCGGCGCAGGATTGATCTGGGGCATTGATCTGGATCGCCCCGCGGCGCCGGTCGTCGAAGCGGCGCTGCAACGCGGACTACTCGTGAACCGGACGGCGGAGACGGTGATCCGTCTCCTGCCGCCGTACATCATCACCGCCGACGAGATCGACGAAGCACTCGGACTGCTGGACGCCGCGCTGATCGCGGCCTTCGGGGGACCACAGGCATGACCCACGTGACCTTTAGAGAAGCCACCGCGTCCGACGCGGCCGCCGTGCACCAGCTGATCGCGGACAACCGCGACGCCGGGCACCTCCTGCCCCGCACCATCGACGAGGTGCGCGCGCATGCGACGCGGTTCGTCGTGGCGGATCGCGACGGCGAGGTGATCGGCTGCGCCGAGCTTGCGCCGCTCAGCGCGACGGTTGCCGAAGTGCGCTCCCTGGTCGTCAGCGAGGACGCGCGGGGCCACCGGATCGGTCCGAAGATCGTCACCGAGCTGGCGGCGGGCGCCGCGGCACGCGGGTTCGCGACCCTCTGCGCCTTCACCCACGAACCGTCGCACTTCGTGAAGATGGGGTTCACGATCGTGCCCCACATGTGGGTGCCTGAAAAAATCGCCCACGATTGCACGTCGTGCCCGCTCTTCCGCCGCTGCGGACAGTACGCGGTGACGTTGCCGCTGCGCGAAGGCGTCCGGGTACGGCCCGAACAGCCGGCGGCGGTGATCTACGCCGGCCGGACCGTCGGCGCGCGTCGGCCGAATGTCGAGCGGCTGCACCTGCGCTCGCTGGCGGCCAGGGAAGACACGCGCGAGCCGGTGCTCGCGTGAACGATCTCGCCGCGGCGGGAGCGGTCTCGAGGGCGGTCGAGGGAGGCATCGCCGCCCCGCTCGGTTATCGAGCGGCCGGCGTCTGGTGCGGGATCAAGGCGCTCAAGACGCGCGGCCTCGATCTCGCGCTCGTGGTCTCGGACGCGCCTGCGACTGCTGCGGGCGTCTTCACCACCAACCAGGCCCAGGCGGCCCCGGTCCTGGTCTCGCTCGGCCACCTGGCGCAATCGGGTGGACGGGCAACCGCGATCGTCGTGAACAGCGGATGCGCCAACGCGTGCACCGGCCCGGACGGCATGGAGCACGCCGCCGCCATGTCTCAGCTCACCGCCGAGGCGCTCGGCTGCGACCCAGCGAGTGTCCTGGTCGCGTCGACCGGCGTCATCGGCGTCAAGCTCGACATGACCAAGGTCGGGCGTGGGATCACCGCCGCACACGCCGCGCTCGCGCGCGAGGGGGGCGCGGATGCGGCGCGCGCGATCATGACCACCGATCCATTCCCCAAGTCCGCGTCGGTGGAAATCGACAGTCCCGCCGGCACGTTCCGCGTCGGCGGGATCGCCAAGGGCTCCGGCATGATCGAGCCGAACATGGCGACGATGCTCGGATTCGTGACGCTCGACGCCGCGGTGCCTCCCGCGCTGCTCCGCCGCGCGTTGAAGGCCGCGGTGGACGACACGTTCAACGCCATCACCGTGGACGGCGAATGCTCGACCAACGACTGCGTGATCGCGCTCGCCAACGGCGCGAGCGGCGTGTCGCTGTCCGAGGGCGATTTCGATCTCCTGGTCGACGCGCTCAAGCACGTGTGCGAGCCGCTCGCGATCGGGATCGTCCGGGGCGGCGAGGGAGCGACCAAGCTGGTCACGGTGCACGTGACCGGCGCCGATTCGAACGAGGAGGCAAGGCGCGCGGCGCGCGCGATTGCGAACTCGCTCCTCGTCAAGACGGCGATTCACGGCGGTGATCCGAATTGGGGCCGCCTGGTCGCGGTTGCGGGCCGCTCCGGAGCGCGCTTCGTCCTGGACCGCGCAGCGGTGCGGATCGGTCCGATCGAGCTCTTCAGCGAGGGGGGGCCGCACGACGAGCGGGCGCCCGAGGCCGCCGGGTATCTCACCGGCACCGACATCGAGGTCGCGGTCGACATGGGCACCGGTGGCCCGGGACGCTCACGGATGTGGACCTGCGACCTGAGCGCGGAGTACGTGCGCATCAACGCGGAGTACCGGACGTAACCCCCCGGTGGTGAAAGGACAGGCGTCACGGCGATGATCGCTCATCCCCGTGCTGCCACTGCGATGAGGCGGTTTCTTTCGATCCTCGATTTCGACGGCGACACGCTGGCGGAATGCCTGACGCTCGCCGCCCAGCTGAAAGCTGCCCGCGCGGCTCGGGCGCCGCACCAGCGTCCGCTCGAGGGACGCCACGTCGCGCTGCTCTTCGAAAAGCCCTCGCTGCGAACCCGCTCGACGTTCGAGATCGCGGTACGCGAGCTCGGCGGCGACGTGATCGAGCCGCCGTCCGACGTGGCCCTGGGCGGGCGCGAGACGATCGCCGATGTCGCGCGAAATCTCGAGCGCTGGGTCTCGTGTGCGGTCGTCCGCACCTACGCCCAGGCACGCCTCGAAGAGTTCGCGACCGCCGCCGCGCGGCTCCCGGTCATCAACGCGCTCACCAACGAGGAACATCCCTGCCAGGCGCTCGCCGACTGCCTGACCCTCACCGAAGCCTGGGGCACCCTCCGCGGCCGGACGCTCGCGTTCGTCGGCGACGGCAACAACGTCGCGACCTCTCTGTCGCAGGCCGCCGTGATGCTCGGCGCACACGTGCGCATCGCGTCACCCACCGGGTTCGAGCTGCCGGCAAGGACCTCCGAGGGCGTGCAATCGCTGTCGCGCTACGGCGGCTCGCTGGACTTGCTGAGCGACCCCGTCGCCGCGGCCGCCGGCGCCGACGCCGTCTACACGGACGTCTGGACCTCGATGGGCCAGGAGAACGAAGCCTCCTCGCGCCGGGCGATTTTCGGGCCCTATCAGGTCAACGCCCAGCTGATGGCACACGCCTCGCCGGGCGCGCTGTTCATGCACTGCCTTCCGGCGCACCGCGGCGACGAGGTGACCGACGACGTCATCGACTCTCCAGCGTCGGTTGTCTTCGACCAGGCCGAGAACCGGCTGCACGTCCAGAAGGCGCTCCTCGCCATGCTCGCCCGCGCCCAGTAGGGCCGGGGACGCCCCACCTGATGTGATAGGCTGCGCCGTTCAACGGGTGTCATGCGCCAGGTCATCATTCCGAGATACGGCGGACCGGAGGTGTTCGAGGTGCGCGAGCGGCCGGACCCCACTCCAGGTGATGGGGAGATCCGGATCCGCGTCCGCGCCGCGGGGGTCAACTTCGCCGACGTGCTCGCACGCCTCGGCCTCTACCCTGATGGCCCCAAGCCGCCGATGGTGCTCGGCTATGAAATCGCCGGACCCATCGACGCCGTCGGCCGCGCCGTCGTCGGCTTCGCCGAGGGCGATCGGGTGGTCGGACTGACGCGTTTCGGCGGCTACGCCGACGCCGTGGTGATTCCGGCGTCGCAGGCGTTTCGAATCCCGGACGACCTGAGCGACGCCGAAGCGGCCGCGGTGCCGGTGAACTACCTGACGGCGTCGCTGGCGTTGTATCGGATGGCGGCGCTCGCGCCCGGGGAGACCGTGCTGGTCCACAACGCCGGCGGCGGGGTCGGGGTCGCGGCCACGCAGCTCGCGAGGCTGAGGCGCGCCACGGTGATCGGGACCGCTTCCGCCTTCAAACATGACGCCTTGCGCAGCTTCGGCGTGGATCACGCGATCGACTACCGGCACGCGAACGTCGCCGACGAAGTGATGAAGCTGACCCGGGGACGCGGCGTGGACGTCATCCTCGATCCGATCGGCGGACGCAGCTTCACCGCCAGCTATCGAATGCTCGCGCCGCTCGGGCGCCTGATCATCTTCGGTCTCTCGGCCGCCGCGCCCGGCGAACGCCGCAACCTGTTCCGGGCGTTTCAGGCGTGGGTGTCAACGCCCCGCTTCAACCCGATGTCCCTCATCAATCGCAACCGGGGCGTGTTCGGTCTGCAACTCGGCCACCTGTGGGACGAGCACCGGCAGCTGGCGCCGCTGATGGAGATGCTGTTTGCCGAACTGCGCGCCGAACGGCTCACGCCGGTGGTCGCGAAGACATTCCCGCTGGATCGTGCCGGCGACGCGCACCGCTTTATCCAGAGCCGCCAGAACATCGGCAAGGTCGTGCTGACGACCTGATCTCTCGACCGGCCACAGCCGCCAGAGGAGCGCGCGGGTCAATAGGACAGCGCGGCATTCGCCGGTTTCCACGAGCAAGCGGAGTAAAATTACCCGCATCGTTACTCCCGAGCCGAGGGCCCACTGACCAGACCACAGCTATCCTTCCCGATCGACGCGTCGCTCGCCTTCGTGTTCGCGGTCATCGTCACTTTCTTCACTCTCCTTGCGCCGGGCCCGGCTCTGGCGCAGACGCCGGCGGCCGGCGCCGGCGAGAGCGACGCGCTGCGCGTCTTCCTGGACTGCAGCGGCTGCGACTTCGACTTCCTCCGGCGCGAAATCCCGTTCGTCAATTATGTTCGCGACCGAAAAGATGCCGAAGTGCACATCCTGGTCACGACGCAGGCGACTGGCGGCGGGGGCACCGAGTACGTTTTCAAGTTTATCGGGCTGGGACGGTTCGGCCACGTCGACGACGAGCTGAAGTACGTCGCGGCGCAGACGCACACCATGGACGAGCGGCGGCACGGGTACGCGCAAGTGCTGAAGCTGGGGTTGATTCGATACGTGTCGTCCACGACGGCGGCCGAGCGGCTGCAACTCGTATACCGGCCGGGCCGCGGCGCCGTAACGGCGACGGACCCGGCGCAGGACCCGTGGAATTTCTGGTCCTTCCGGGTACGGGGGAACGGCTCGATCAATGGCGAGGCGAGCAACAAGTCGCGCAACCTGTCCACGTCGCTGACGGCGAACCGGACAACCGACGCGTGGAAGATCAACCTCTCCGGCAGCCTGAACTCTCACCACAACGAATTCACGCTGAGCGACGGCGGCACGCTGACCGACGCGACGCACGATCACGGCGTGAGCGGGGTCGTCGTAAAGAGCGTCGGTGAGCACTGGGCTGCTGCCGGCCGCGGGCGCCTGGCGGCAAGCACCTTCCTCAATCAGGATCGCGCGTCGCGAGTCGCCGGCGGTGTCGAGTACAGCGTGTTCCCCTATGCGGACTCGTCACGACGCGAGCTGACGCTGCAGTTCACTGCCGGTCTCAACAACTTCAAGTACCACGAGACGACAATTTACGGGAAGAACTACCAGACCGCGGCGGACGGCGTGCTGGTGGGGACCTTCAATGTCCGGCAGCCATGGGGATCGACCGGGCTCTCGCTCGAGGCCGCCACCTACTTCCATGACCTGGCCCGTCATCGGATGGTCGCCGCCGGAAACATGGACGTGCGGGTGTTCAAGGGATTTTCGGTGACGCTCGACGGGTCGGTCTCCCGCATTCACGATCAGTTGTATCTGCAGGCGGGCGAGGCTACGGACGAGGAGATTCTGCTGCGCCGGCGGCAGCTGGCGACGTCCTACCGCTATCGCTTCTCGGCGGGAGTGAGCTACACCTTCGGGTCGATCTTCAACAACGTCGTCAACACGCGCTTCTAGTGCCCTGGAAGCGCCGCCCAGCCGGCCGCGCCGCGACGCGTTGATGGGCGAGAAACGACGGTGCCCCCGGGGAGACGTGCCCGGGGGGGATTCGCGCGCGGCGGGAGCCCTACGGGGGCGGCGCCACACTCCGCCGGACGCGAAGCGTGGCGAGCCTCTCACGAAAAACGCCGACTACTTCAGGTGCTTGCCGACCAGCTTGGTCATCTCGAACATGTTGACCGTGGCCTTGCCGCCGAACACCGGCTTCAGGGCATCGTCGGCCTTGATCATGCGACGGTTCTTCGGATCCTGCAGGTTGTTCTTCTTGATGTAGGCCCAGAGCTTCTTGGTGACCTCGGTGCGCGGCACCGGCTTCTCGCCGATGACCTGAGCGAGCGCGGGGCTCGGCTGCACCGGCTTCATGAAGGCGGCATTCGGCTTCCGCGCCGTCTTCTTTGCGGCCTTCTTCCGGGCGACGGGCTTCTTCGTCGCAGTCTTCTTGCTCGCCGACGCAGTCTTCTTTTTCGCGGTCTTGGCCATCTACTCTCCTCTGTAACGACGCTCGCGGCGTCAGCGTAGTATCGCGCAATTGCACGGGTCCCAGAGAGGAAAAGTGCAAATTTCTCTATGGCGGGACGACGTCGCCCCGGCTGCGCGCCCCTGAGAGCCCTCGGCGGCGAGGGGCACAGGAGTGGAAATTCGCAGGCGGGACACGGGGGCCGCGCGAGATCACGGCGGATGCGGCGGACGCTAGACGACGTCGGGCGAACCCGATCGCACGACCTGTCCCTGCTCGAGAACCACGACCCATTCGGCAAGCTGACGGACCTCGGCGGCGTCGTGCGTCACATAGACGATGGGCACCGACAGCTCGTCTCGGACCCGCTCCAGATAGGGGAGAATTCGCCTGCGCCGCTCGACATCCACCGCCGCCAGCGGCTCGTCGAGGAGCAGCAGTTCCGGCGTGGACATCAGCGCGCGCGCGATCGCCACGCGTTGCCGCTCGCCCCCGGAGAGCTGGGGCACATCGCGGTCCAGCAGCGGCTCGATCTCGAGCATTCGCGCCACCGCATCGAGCGACAACCTCTGGCCGGGCCGCCGGCCGTAGAGCACGTTGCGCCGCACGGTCATGTGTGGAAAGAGCGCGACGTCCTGCGCCACGTAGCCGACATGGCGGTGCTGCGGTGGGAGGTTGACACCACGACGCCCGTCGAACAGGACCCGATCGCCGACGACCAGCGAGCCGGACGCGGGTGTGCGGAGCCCGGCGATCGCATCGAGCACGGTGGTTTTCCCGGCGCCGGACGGCCCGAACAGCGCCGTGACGCGGGCATCGAGCCGCTGGCAAATCTGCAGGGTGAAGTCTCCCTGACGGAGAGTGAAATCGAGCGCAATCACCCGCGTACGCCCGGCCGGGAGGAGAGCCAGTTCGAGAACCAGAGCGCCGTGAAGGCGATCGCGGCGGAGACGCCGACGAGCGCGGCGGCCTCGGCGTCACGGCCGGTTTCGGCGAAGGAATAAATCCCCACCGCGAGGGTTCGTGTGGAACCGGGAATACTGCCGGCGATCATGATCGTGGCGCCGAACTCGCCGAGGGCGCGCGCGAACCCGAGCACCGCGCCGGCAAGGAGCGCGGGGCGGGCGAGCGGGAGGGTGATCGTCAGGAACACGCGCAACGGTCCGGCGCCGAGCGTCGAGGCGGCCGCTTCGTAGCGGCGATCCACCTGGTCGATGCCGGCGCGTACCGTTCGCACCAGCAGGGGGAGCCCCATCACCGCCATCGCCAGGACGACCGCTTTCCAGGTGAAGACGATCTCCACACCGGCGCGGCCGAGGAGACGGCCGATCGGACCGAGTGGGGCAAACAGCGACAGCAGGATCAGGCCGGTCGCGACGGGCGGCATCACGAGCGGCAGCGAGACCAGCGTTTCGAGCAGCACGCGTCCACGAAAGCGTCCGCGCGCCAGGAGCCAGGCCAGGAGCACGCCGGGAAACGCCATCAGCAGCGTTGCCAGCCCCGCCGTGGCGAGCGTGAACCAGGTAATGCGCCAGAGATCCATGCGATCAGGGCAGCGGGGCCAGCGGCACGAACCGGAACGTCTTGAAGATCCGGGTCGCCTCGGCGCCCCGCAGAAAGGACAGGAACCGCGCGGCCGCGGCGGTATTTCGCGAACGGGAGACGATCGCGGCCGGATAGACGATCCGGGGCGCGCGGGGACCGTCGATCAGCAGCACCACCCTGGCGTGTCGTGCGGCGGCGGCATCCGACTCGTAACCGATCGCCACGTTGGCGCTGCCATTCTCCACCGCCGCCAGGGCTGCGCGCACGTTCCCGACCGGAACCAGCTTCGCCTGGAGTCTGTCCCAGAGCCCGGCTGTCTGGAGGAACAGCCGCGCGTAGACGCCGGCCGGCACCGCCGACGGATCGCCGATGGCGATGCGACGGATGGATGGGTCCAGCAGGCCCTCCACGGCCGCAAGGCCCGGGTGATCCGGGCGGGCGATGATCGCGAGATGGTTGCCGAGCAGGTCGATGCGGCTGTTGACGTCGATCGCGCCGGCGTGCGCCGCGACATCCATCTGCGTCTCGTCGGCACTGATGTAGAGATCCACCGGGGCGCCGCTGACGATCTGGCGCGCCAGCAGGTTGGATGCGGCGAAGTTGAAGCGCACGGGACCATCTCCCCGCGTCTGGTAGGCGCGCTCGGCGGCCTCGAGCGCATCCGTGAGGCTGATCGCCGCAGACACCGTCAGCACGGCGGCTTGCCGGCCGTCGCGGCCGCCGGCGGCCTGTGCCGGCCCCTGCGCCGTCAACCCGACCGCCACGGCGAGCACCCATCCACAAAGCATCTGGTGGCCCGGACCTGTGAGGCGCGGCATACGCCGCGGAGCGCAGTCCCCAGGTGTGGGGGCGCGCCGACCGGGACGCCTGGCATCTCGGAGGCCGGCGCCAGATGCCAACCGGGGATGGCCCCGCCGGGGAATTATCTGTTCGGACACACCGGGCCTCTCACAGGAATTTAATACGATTTTATATTGATTTGTGTCGCGCTTGGAGCGATTCTGTTGAATATGGACCTGCTCACGCCGCGGGAAGCGGCGCGCCGGCTCGGCGTCAGCTATCCCACGGTGAAGCAGTGGATCTACAAGGGATCGGTGCGGACGCGGCGTACCGCCGGGGGGCATCACCGCGTGCCGGAGGCGGAGATCACTCGCCTGCTCGCCGTGGCCGGCGGGACGCTGCCCAAATCCCGCCGTCACGCGGGGGTGCTGGTCGGCCTGAGCGGACGCAACCAGTTGAGCGGCATCGTCGAGGAAGTCCGCCTCGAGGGACTGCTCGCGCAGGTGCGCCTGCGCGTCGGCGATCAGACGCTGACGGCGATCATCACCCGGGATGCGGTGGACGACCTGAAGCTCACCCGCGGCGACGAGGCGGTGGCGGTGATCAAGTCCACCGAGGTGATGATCGGCCGCTCGGCGCCGCAGGCACGCAAGACCGGCAAAGGACGCCGGCCGTAAATCGGGTTCAGGACCGGGCCGGACTCTCTACGGCAGCGGGCTCCCCCGGCGCCGGTCGAGCGCCTTTGCGATCCGTGCCGCGACCGGGCTCTTCTCGAGCGCTTCAATCGTTGCGGTGAGAATGCGCGACGGCGCCGTCGCCAGCGCCGCGAGCACGCGCGCGACGACCGCCGAGGTGGCGGTGCGCGCGGGCGATCGGGTCAGCCGCCTGATCCGCCCCAGGATCTCGCGCGTCCCTTTCTCGTTCGGGGACAGGCCGATGATCTTCTGAGCCTCGAGATCGGATCCACTCCAGAGCCCCGCGATGGTCGGCAAGTCGTGCGTCGTCACCGCGGCAAGCGCCTGCTTCGGGTACGAGGCCGGCGAGCCGCGTTCGAACCAGAGCAGCCGGTAGGAGAGGATCGCGCGAGCCTCCAGCTGCGTCCGCGTCTCCTCTTCGACGGTTCCGAGATCCTCGCCGACGATCACCGCGCGAGCCCGTTGACTCTCGATCGCCACGATCGCCAGCAGCGCCTCGGCGTCGCTGCGGACGTAAGCCCCTTCCTTCGGCTCCATGCCGCGGGGAATCCAGAACAATCGAAAGAGCCCCATCACGTGGTCGATGCGCAGGCCGCCGGCGTGGCGCACGCAGGCGCGAATGGTATCGATGAACGGCTGATAGCCCGCCGCGCGCAGCTTCGCCGGAACGAACGGCGGCAATCCCCAGTTCTGCCCCTTGGTGTTGAACTCGTCTGGCGGCGCGCCGACGCTGATGTCCGGCGCGAGCACGTCCTGGAAGGCCCAGGCGTCGGCACCGTCGGCGTCGAAGCCGATCGGCAGATCCTGCATCACCGGCAGGGCCCGCGAGGCGCGCGCCAGCTGGCGATCGATCTGCAGTTGCACCCACTGATGGAAGCGGATGCGGTCGGCGGTCTGCCGGCGCCGCGCCGCCTTCTTGACCCCGGCGGAGCCAGGATGCCGAAACTCCACCGGCCAGCCGTGCCACCCGGTCTGGAACTGCTCGGCGAGCGAACAGAACGTGGCGAACTCGCGGAGTCCGCTTCCCTGCTCCGCGACGAACGCGTCCAGCGCCGGCAGTTCGCCCCCCCGGACGGCGTCCCAGATCCGCTCGAGCGCCGGCATCTTCAGCCGGAATACTTCGTCGCGGGCGATCAGGCGGCTGCCGTTGAGCGCGCGACCGCGAGCCGCGACCGTCGACAGGTCGTCCAGCGTCTCGGCCCCTTCGACCTCCTCGATCCGCAGGTACAACGGGCTTCGAAACCGCCGGCTCGACGGGAAGTACGGGCTGGCCTGTTGTGGCAGGGTCGGGGTAACCGCGGCCAGCGGATTGATGAGCGCGATCCCGGCGCCGTTTTTCGCGGCCCACCGTCCCAGGCGCCGGAGATCCGCCAGATCCCCGATCCCCCAGCTCCGCTTCGATCGGGCGGCGTACAACTGGATCGCCCACCCCCAGGTCCGCGACGACTCGGACAGGAAGCAGCGCGCCGGTGCGACGATGAGCATGGCCGACGAGCCGTCGCGACGCACCGTCTGGTGATACCCGGCAGGCACGTCTGCAGGCAGCGTGTGATCCACGGTCAGCGTCGTGCCGTCTTCGAGCCGCACGTTGGCCGGACCGATCTCCGCCTGCTCGTGTTCCGCAGCAACGATGACCTCGGGCGACGGTCCCTTTCGCCCGGCGGCGGTGCGGTGCGACGATGACCCCGCGGATCCGGATGAACCGCCGGCCTTGGCAGTCGTTCCGATCGCGCGGCGGATGGCCTCGCGCGCCGGGCGCGACGTCTCGTGGCGCCGGCCCATCGCGTCAACGTAGTGGGTCTCTATCCCGTCGTCTGCTTTGATCATCGCGGATCGGTTCTCTTCAGGAGCACGAGCGACCAGGGCTGCGTCTCCAGATCGCCGCCGGCCGGGATCTCGGGTCCCGGAGCCTCCTCGGACAGGTGATCGGTCTCCTCCGCCGTGTCGAGGACCACCGTCCATCGCAGGCCCCACTTCTCCTCGGGCATCGTGAAATTGACGGCCTCGCTATGGGCGTTGAACATCAGGTAGAAGCTGTGGTCCACGATCGGCTCGCCGCGTTCGTTGGGGCTGCGAATATCGCGGCCGTTCAGGAACACGCCGAGCGACTTCGCGAAGCCAGCCTGCCAGTCCGCCTCTGACATCTCGGCGCCGGCCGGCGTGAACCACCCGATGTCGCTCACCTGCATGCCGTGAATCGGACGGCCCTGAAACCAGCGGCGCCGCCAGAACACCGGATGACGATGGCGCAGCCGGATCAGGCGGCGGGTGAAGTCGAGGCGGCCCTGGTCGGTGTGCGCCCAGTCGTACCACGAGATCTCGCTGTCCTGACAGTATCCGTTGTTGTTCCCCTGCTGCGTGCGTCCGAGCTCGTCGCCGCCGAGAATCATCGGCACGCCCTGCGACAGCAGCAGTGTCGTGAGGAAATTGCGGACCTGGCGCTCCCTGAACGCCTGCACCTGCGGATTGTCGGTGGGGCCTTCCTCGCCGCCGTTCCAGGATCGGTTGTGGCTCTCGCCGTCGCGATTGCCTTCGCCGTTGGCCTCGTTGTGCTTGTCGTTGTACGAGACCAGGTCATTCAACGTGAAACCGTCGTGCGCGGTGATGAAATTGACGCTGGCGTATGGGCGGCGGCCGGTGCCCTGGTACAGATCGGAGCTGCCGGTCAGGCGGTAGGCGAACTCGGCGAGCGCCTGGTCGGTCCCCCGCCAGAAGTCGCGCACGGAATCGCGGTACTTGCCGTTCCACTCGGACCAGAGCGGCGGGAAGTTGCCGACCTGGTAGCCGCCTTCACCGATGTCCCACGGCTCGGCAATCAGCTTGACCTGGCTCACCACCGGATCCTGCTGGATCAGATCGAAGAAGGACGACAGACGGTTGACGTCGTGCAGCTCGCGCGCGAGCGTCGCGGCGAGGTCGAAGCGGAAGCCGTCCACGTGCATCTCGAGGACCCAGTACCGGAGACTGTCCATCATCAGCTGCAGCACGTGCGGATGCTGCATGTTGAGCGTGTTGCCGGTGCCCGTGTAGTCCATGTAGTACCGGCGATTGCCCGCGACCAGCCGGTAGTAGGCCTGGTTGTCGAACCCCTTGAACGACAGCACCGGCCCGAGGTGATTGCCTTCGGCGGTGTGGTTGTAGACCACGTCGAGAATCACCTCGATGCCCGCCTCGTGCATCGTCTTCACGAGCTGCTTGAATTCCTGGACCTGCTCGCCCTTTTGACCGTGGGCCGAGTACTCGTTGTGGGGCGCGAGATAGCCAATCGAGTTATAGCCCCAGTAATTGCGCAGGCCCTTGTCGGCCAGGGTGGAATCCTGGACGAACTGGTGGACGGGCAGGAGCTCCACCGCCGTGACGCCAAGACTCTTCAAGTGAGCGACCGCCACGGGATGCGCGAGGCCGGCGTAGGTGCCGCGCAGTTCCTCCGGGATGTCCGGGTGGGTCTTCGTGAAGCCTTTGACGTGGGTCTCGTAGACGATGGTGCGGTGCCAGGGGGTATTCGGGGGACGATCGTTGCCCCAGTCGAAGAATGGATTGTTCACAACGCTTCGGGGCACGTAGGCGGCGCTGTCGAGGTCGTTCCTGGAGTTCTCCGGATCGCCGAACAGGTACGGAAACACCGCTTCGTGCCAGTTCCAGTCGCCACTGATCGCTTTGGCGTATGGATCGAGCAGCAGCTTCGCGGGGTTGCACCACTGCCCGTTCTCCGGGGCCCACGGGCCGTGGGCACGATAGCCGTAAAGCTGGCCCGGGCGGATGTTGGGAAGGTAGCCGTGCCAGCAGAGCGCCGTGCTCTCCGGCAGGTCCACTCGCGTTTCCTGGCCGGTCTCGTCGAACAGGCACAGCTCCACTCGCTCTGCCACTTCCGAAAACACCGAAAAATTCGTGCCCGTGCCGTCGAAATTGGCGCCGAGCGGATAGGGCTTGCCTGGCCAGATCTGCATTCACACTCCGACTCAAATACGTACATGGTCCGTCCGGGACGGACACGAGCCCAATCGCCCCAGCACGGGAACCTCATCGATTGAGGCTGCCACCTCATCCCTTCCGGTCCGAAACTTCAATTCTCGTGCCGCGGGCCGCCGATGTAAGCTGCGAACCAGCGGCTCGGAGCGGACAGGTTCCGCCGTGATTTCACACCTTCCGTGACGTCCGCCGTCAGCTGGAATGGTGGCGGCTCGACACAACTCTCGGGATTGGCAGCCGGGGTTCATGCATGCGCGTGCGATTGCTCATCCTGTTCACCGTCGCGACCGCCCTTGGCGCCACCCGGTTCGAACCAACGGCGGCTCAAAGCGGCGCGCCCGCCGCGGCGCCGAGCTCGGCCGCCGAGTTTGGCGTCCCCGCGCGTGAAGGGGCCGTCGTCTGCACCTCGGCGCCGGCGTGCGATGCGGGTGCGTCGGTGCTGGCAGCCGGAGGCAACGCTGTCGATGCCGCGGTCGCGACCGCGTTTGCGCTGGCGGTCACGCACCCGAGCGCGGGGAATATCGGCGGCGGCGGGTTCATGGTGATTCGCCTCG
>JBDTSX010000048.1:0-14017 GCA_039930925.1 Acidobacteriota bacterium
CGTCATCGTGGCGGGAGGCGGCGCCGCCGAGACGGCGGAGAGCGATCGCCGCCCCGCTTCAGCCTCCTCCGTTGCGTGGAGAGCCTCCGCGATCGCCGGCATCCTCGCATTCGCCGGCGCGGCATCCCTCCTCGTCGTCACGGCCCCGCGGGATCGTCGCGACGAGACCGGCGCTCCGCTGAGCGTGGTCTCGAGCGGCTTGCGCGTGCGGCTGATCGCGATCGATGGTTTCGATCCTGACGTGTTCGCCGAGCTGGCGAATGCCGGGCGCCTCCCCGCGCTCGCCAGGGCGTTTTCATCGTCACGCGCGCGCCTCGAACACGGCGACCACGACGGCAGCGCGGGGGAACGTCGCGATCCCGCCCGCGTCTGGACGACGGTTGCGACCGGCCAGCCGCCGGACGTGCACGGCGTGAGGGGGCTCGAGACGCGCCGCATCGCGGGGCTGCAGGGGATCGTTCCCACGCGCGAGCCATCTCGCCTCGGCGCAGCCATTCGCACGGCGACTGATCTGCTCCGCTTGTCGCGGCCGGCGATCGCGAGCGGCAGCGAGCGGCGTGAAAAGACGATGTGGGAAGTCGCGGCCGATGCCGGACTTCGCACCGCCGTCGTGAACTGGTGGGCGACCTGGCCGGCCGCGGAGACAGGCGGGGTCGTCCTCAGCGACCGGGCTGCTCTGCGGTTGGACATCGGCGGCGCGCTCGATGCCGAGATCGCTCCCGCCGATCTCTACGAGCGGCTGCACGCGAGGTGGCCGTCGATCCGGGAGGCCGCAGCGCGCCGCGCCGCGGCGGCGTGGGCGGGATTGCCGGAGGCGGACGAAGAGGTCCACCCGATCCTCTCGCGATCCGCAGAGCTCGATGCGATCCAGCTCACCCTGGCGCGCGAAGTCTCCACGCCCGAGCCGGACCTCGCCGCGGTATACCTTGCAGGCCTCGACATCGCGCAGCACGCTCTGCTGGGGCAGACCGACTCCGGGGCGGCGCCGGGGGCGTCTCGAGTGGCGGCTCGCCTTCAGGCGCTCCGTGACTATTACGTCTTCCTCGATCGGCTGCTGACCGACACCCTCCAGCCTTCGGCAGACGATCTCGTTATCGTCGTCACGGAGCCGGGGCGAGTCGGCGCGAATGCGGACGGGCTGATGGGGATCGCCGGCCGGGCCGCCCGGTCAGGCGCCGACGTGTCGGGCCGAATCACTGACGTGATGCCCACGGTGCTGCACGCGCTCGGCGTTCCGATCAGCCGCGACCTTGCAGGAGCGCCGTTGAACGGCCTCTTCTCAGCCGACTTCACCAGGCGCTACCCGGTCCGGCAGGTCGCGAGCTACGGACGTCCGGCCGCGAAGTCAGCGGATCGCAAGGGTCAGCCGCTCGATCAGGAAATGATCGACAGGCTCCGAAGTCTCGGGTATGTCAGGTGAGGCGGTTGCGGCTCCAGCGGGGCCTCAACCCCGCGGCTCGGACCGATGCCCTGTCAGGCGCCAGAGCGCGGGCATCACCGCCGCGGCAAGGCAGATCTTGATGATGTCGGCCGGGATGAACGGGTAGAGGCCGCTGCGAAGCGCCGCACCGAGCCCGGCTGCCGGACGCGCGAACCAGGCCAGCCACGTCACACCGCACGCGAAGATCAGCGCCAGGCCCGTGCCCATCGCCACAACCGATGTCAGGTAGCGCCGGTCGAGCCCGCGCTCGGCGAGCAGCCCGGTCAGGAAGGCGGCAAACGGATAGCTCATGAGATAGCCGCCGGTCGGCCCGAGCAGGCGCAACGCCCCCTGCGGCAGGACCGGCGACGCGGCAAACACCGGCAAGCCGGCGAGGCCCGCCAGCAGATACAGCACCTGACTGGACATGCCAAGGCGCGAGCCGAGCGCCGCGCCGCCGAGCAGCACGATCATCGGCTGCAAGGTGAACGGGACCGGCGTAAACGGCAAAGGAATGCTGACCTGCGCCGCCGCGGCGGTCATGACGGCAAGAAGGACCACCGACGCGACGCGAATCGCCCCGCGCATCTCCACCCGTGACGCCAGCGTCCCAAGAAGAGTACCGTGTTGACTGGCGCGATCGACTCGGACGTTCATGGGGTGAATTCTATATCCTTCTGCAGGCCCGCGAAAGGCGCCGGCCGGCCGCAGGGCCTTCCGTCTGACAGCGGAAGCCGGCGGCGCAAATGAAAGGCAGTCGCACGAGCGAGCACAGATGCGGATCGCACTCACGATTGCGGGCAGCGACTCCGGCGGCGGCGCCGGGATTCAGGCCGATCTCAAAACCTTCGCGGCGCACGGCGTTTACGGCACCACCGCCGTGACCGCGGTGACGGCCCAGAATACCCTCGGCGTGATCGCCTGGGAGGCGCTCGCCGCGGATTTCGTCACCGCCCAAATCGAGGCGGTCGCGGGCGACCTTCCGCCGGCCGCGGTCAAGGTCGGCATGCTGGCAACCGCGGCCATCGTCGAGGCAGTGGCGGCGGCGATTGACGCCCTCGATCTCCCGCTCGTCGTCCTCGATCCCGTGATGATCGCCAAAGGAGGAGACCGGCTACTCGAGGAGGACGCCGTCCTGGCGATCCGCGCCGAGCTTCTCCGCCGCGTCCACATCGTCACCCCCAACATCCCCGAGGCGGAAGTGCTGGCGGGGATGCCGGTGGGGTCGATCGAAGCGATGCGCGAGGCGGGCCGGCGGATCGTCGCGATGGGACCCCGTGCCGTCGTGGTGAAGGGGGGCCACCTCGAGGGGGCCGACTCAATCGACGTGATCTGCACGCCGTCGGAGACCTTCGAGATCAGCCGCCCGCGGATTGCGACGCGGCACACGCACGGAACCGGCTGCACGCTATCGTCCGCCATTGCCGCCAACCTGGCGCTGGGCATCTCGGATCGCCACGCAATCGAACGGGCGCGCGACTACCTCGACGGCGCCATCCGGCACGCCCCCGGCCTCGGCGCCGGTCACGGCCCGCTGAACCATTTCTGGCGCGCGGTATACTGAAGGGATGACGCGTCAGGACGAGCGCTTCCGTGTGACGGCGGAGCCTCTCGATACCGGCGGGGCGGCGAAGCTGGTTTCGGCCCCCGATTGCGGCGCGGTCATCACGTTCGTCGGACTGGTACGGGATCACAACGTCGGTCGGCGCGTGCTGTGGCTCGAATACGAGGCCTACGATCGGCTCGCGTTGAAAGCCTTCGCGCAGATTGACGAGGAGGCGCGCGACCGCTGGCCGTCGGTGCGGCTCGCCATCCATCACCGCACCGGCCGCGTGGAGATCGGCGAAGCCAGCATCACGATCGCCGCCGCATCCGCCCACCGAGCCGATGCCTTCGGAGCGTCGCGGTACGCGATCGAGCGGATCAAGCAGATTGCGCCGATCTGGAAGCACGAGCACTTCGAAGGCGGAGACGCCTGGATTGAGGGAGCGACCGCCGATCCGCACGATCAGGCTGCGCGGCAGACGGCGCTCGAGCGCGCATGCTCGTGACCATCCGCCTGTTCGCGCGGCTGCGCGAGATCGCCGGCGCCTCAGAGCTCGAGCGCACGCTGCCGGACGACGCAACCGCCCATACCGCCTGGGACGCGCTGGTGAGCGAGTTCCCGGCGATGGCCGGCTACGCCGCCGCGGTTTCCTGCGCCGTCAACCAGGAATACACGAGGCTGACGGCGACACTGACGGACGGCGACGAGGTCGCATTCCTGCCGCCGGTGTCGGGAGGGTGAGTCGCCGCTGATGCGCAAGACCAGCGAGGGGCTCGGGACTCGGGGCTCGGGACTCGTCGACTGCTGACCCTGACCGTGACCGTGACTCGACACTGTGACCAACGACTAACGACCAACGACTGAAATGTTCGACAAACTTACGTCCGTGGAAGCGCAATACGAGCGTCTGATGGCTGAAATGGCCGATCCGGCCGTGCAGGCCGACCAGGCGAAGTTCCGCGCGCACTCGAAGGCGCTGGCAGAGATGCAGCCGCTCGTCGACAACTTTGGCGAGTACAAGCGGGTTATCGCCGAGCTGACGAGGACGCAAGAGCTGATGAAGGACGCGGACATGCGCGAGCTCGCGCAGGAGGAGCTGACCTCGCTCGAGGCACGCCGCGACGCGCTGCTGGCCGAGATGAAGGTGCAGCTCGTCCCGAAGGATCCCAACGACCTGAAGAACGTCGTGCTCGAAATCCGCGCCGGCGCCGGCGGCGATGAAGCGGCGCTCTTTGCCGCCGACCTGTTCCGGATGTACTCACGGTACGCCGAGCGCGAGGGCTGGAAGGTGGAGCTGCTCAACACCAGCGAGAGCGGCGCCGGCGGTATCAAGGAAGTGACGGCGCTCATCGAGGGGCGCGGCGCCTACAGCCGGCTCAAGTACGAGAGCGGCGTGCACCGCGTCCAGCGCGTGCCGGCGACGGAGGCGAGCGGCCGCATTCATACGTCCACGGCCACGGTCGCGGTGTTGCCGGAAGCCGAGGAAGTGGACATCCACATCGAGGCGAAGGATCTGCGGATCGACACGTTCTGCTCCAGCGGACCCGGCGGCCAGAGCGTGAACACCACCTACTCCGCGGTTCGCATCACCCACCTCCCGACCAACACGGTCGTGTCGCAGCAGGACGAAAAGTCCCAGGTGAAAAACCGGGCCAAGGCGATGAAGGTCCTGCGCTCGCGCCTCTACGAGATGGAGATGCGCAAGCAGCACGATGCGATCGCCAAGGATCGGCGGACCCAGGTGGGCACCGGCGATCGGTCCGAGAAGATCCGGACCTACAACTTCCGCGACAACCGGATCACCGATCATCGCATCGGATACACCATGCACCAGCTCACCCAGGCGCTCGACGGGGACATCGGCGAGCTGGTCGACGCGGCCGCGTCGTACTTCACCTCCGAGAAGCTCAAAGAGGCTACCGATACGGTTGCCGAGACGGAAACCGACACCGTACACTGATGGCCTCGCTGCAGGAACGCCTCGCGCAAGCCGGTCAGGCGTTCATCATGGCGGGCATCCGCCCGCCCGAAGCGGCGATTGACGCGGAGGTGCTGGCGCGGCACGTGCTGCGCTGGGACCGCGCATCCGTGCTGACGCGCGGCCGCGAACCGGTGCCGCCGGATTTCGATGAGCGCTACGCTCCCCTGGTCGCGCTCCGCGCCGCACGGGAACCGGTCGCCTACATCCTCGGCCGCCGGGAGTTCTGGGGGCTCGAGTTCGAGGTGAACACCGACGTCCTGATCCCCCGCCCGGAGACGGAAATCCTGGTCGAGGAGGCGATCGCGTGGACGCGCGCGCACGAGCACTGCCGCCGCATCATCGATGTCGGGACGGGCAGCGGCTGTATTGCCGTGGCCCTCGCGCTCGAAGTGCTGAGCGCCGAGATCGTGGCCACCGATACGTCCGCCGCGGCATTGGCTGTCGCCCGCCGCAACGCGCTTCGCCACAACGTGCACTCCAGAATCACCTTTCTTCAAACCGACGTGCTGGAGGATGTGGACGGGCCGGCCGACCTGATCGTCTCGAACCCGCCGTATATTCCGGATTCCGACGCCGAGGGGCTCCAGCCGGAAGTCGCGATCTACGAACCCGCGGCGGCGCTCTTCGCCGGGGCCGATGGTCTCGCGATGCTCCGCCGGATCTTCATCAACGCCGCCAATCACCTCGCCGACGAAGGCGGTCTGATCGTCGAGTTCGGATTCGGCCAGGACGCCGAGGTCCGATCGTTGGCGGCCAGCCTGGGATGGCAGGTGACACGCGTGCGCGACGACCTGCAGGGTATCCCGCGCGTCGCGCTGCTCAGGAGGTAAGCGTGGCGGAATGTCTGTTCTGCAAAATCGCGTCGGGTCAAATCGCCGCCCCCTTCGTGTACGAGGACGATTGCCTGGTCGCGTTCAACGACGTCAATCCGCAGGCGCCGATGCACGTGCTCATCGTTCCGCGTCAGCACATCGAGACCCTGTCGTATCTCGCGCCGGAAGACGACGCGCTGGTCGGGGGGATGATCCGCACCGCCGCGACGCTGGCCGAGCAGCGCGGCTACGCGGCCAGCGGCTTTCGCACCGTCTTCAACTGCAACGCCGATGCAGGGCAGACGGTGTTTCACATCCATCTGCATGTGCTCGGCGGACGGAAAATGACCTGGCCGCCGGGGTGAGGGTGGGAGTGGGCCTTGGGCGTGAGGCCTTGGGCTTTGGGGTTGGTTTCCTAAAGCTCAAAGCCTGCTAAAGCCGCTGTCAGAATCCCGAGCGGCGGCGATTTATTTCTTTGCCAGCAGATACTGGCCTCGGGCGGCCTGGCTCGAGAAGAAGAAATCGACCGCCCGGTAGCCCCGCCGGAAGTACGACTGGAAGATGGCCCGCGTCGCCAGACGCCATTCGAGCGCCAGGTCCGGCGCCGCCGCCACCATGCCGGTGAAGCCGGCAGGGATCTCGACCAGCACCCGCCGCGCATCGTGGTGGAGATCGGCATCCCCAGGGAGCAGCCAGTCGCCGGCCGTTCGAGACGGATTCACGACCACCGCGGACGCCACTCCACTGTCCCTGATCAGCCCCGCTCCGGAACCGGTGATGCGGCGCTCCACGTGCGGCGCCGGCAGGCGCCATTCCGCGATCAATCGATCGGTGGGCGTTCCGCGATGCAGCGGGCTGCTGGATGTACCGTAGATGTTTTCCTGGTACTCCTCGACCACGACCCCGAGCCTGGCGAAGTTGAAGTGCGCATTCAGCGACTGGAGCGGATCGAAGGTCCACTCGATCAACTCGATGCCCATGCCAAGCGCCTGCTCCCGCTGCGCGAGCTTCAGGGCGCGGCCGACGCCACGATTCCGGGCCGCCTTGGCCACCGCCAACACGTGCGACCACTGAATCGTGCGCCCCTCCTTGATCCCTGGCATCGAGTAGGCGAAGCCGAGCATCTCTCCAGCCGGATCGAACGCGCCGAGCAGAATGCCTCCGCGCGTGATCGACACCACCAACAGTGGAATCGGCAGGCGATCTTCGGCGTCGGCGTTTCCCCACACTGCCCGTTCGAGCGCCGTCACCCGCCGGCACTCGTCAATTGTCGTCAGCGGGCGGATCAGCATGGGGCGGGTGGCGAATGGCGGCGATAGCGCCGGCATAGAAGAGGGATCGCGGGATGGGGCCTCGACGCCGTAGTCGGCATCGGTGCCGGACAACGGCTCGAGATCAAGCGCATCGTTCTGGACGGGCGTGTCCCCGGTGGCGTCCGGCTTTCAGCCGGAACCGAAACCTGAAAGATGCGGCCCGGCTCGAGCACGGTGAAATCGACGCCGAAGAAGTCCGCGCGGGTCTCGGCGGGATCCGGGAAAGGCCCCTCCGACTCCGTCATACCTGCGCCTGGGATGGGGGAGGCTCCGGACCCGCGATGGCAATCGCCGCGCGTTCCACGTGCAGCACCTCCGCCGCCGCGGATCCGATCTCTTCGATCGTCACCGAGTCGATCAGAGCGGGAAGCCGCTGATCGTAATCGAGCCCGAGGCCGAACAGCTCGCAGGTCTGCAAAAAGGAGGCAATGGTGTAGTTCGTCTCGAGCATGCGCGGGATCGAACCGACCAGGAACTCGCGCGTTTGCTCGAACTCGGCTGCGGTGGGACCGTCGAGCCCCAGCGTCTGCACTTCCATGTCGATCGCGGCCAGCGCGCGATCCACATTTCTGGGGTCCACCCCCGCGCGCACGACCAGCGGACTTTCCCCCATCGTCGGATCGAACGAGCTGTAGGCGTAGTAGGCCATGCCCTGACGTTCGCGGATGTTGTCGGCCAGGCGCCCGCCAAGACCGAACTGCCCGAGGATGTTGTTCATCATCCAGTACGCGTAGTAGCGGGGATCCCAGCGGCTGATGGTCGTGAACCCATAGGCGATATCGGTCTGCGACTTTCCTGGCATCACGATGATTCGCTGCCGGCGGGCCGGAGCGACGCCCGGCGGCGGCAGCACGACCGGGCCCGCGGGGGCGCCGGTCCAATCCTCGAGCTCGATCGCGGCCTGCTCGATCGCCGCACCTGCGGGCACGTCCCCGACAATCACCAGGGACAGCACCGCCGGCCGCACATGCCGCGCATGGAAGCGGACGAGGTCGTCGCGAACGATCCGGTCCAGGGACGCGACGCTGCCCTTTGCCGGCCGCCCGTACGGATGATTCTCCCCGTACAGCATCGTCGACAGACTCTCGACCGCGCGCACCGCCGGGTTGTCTTCGTCCTGTCGAAGTGCCGTCACGGTCTCGGCGCGCCGCTTGCCGAGCTCGGCCTCCGGAAAAACCGGACGCCTCGCGACGTCCGTCACGATCGCCAGCGTTTCGGCAAAATCCTCGGCCAGGCAGACGCACGAGAACGAGATCGCGTGGCGGGTCGTGGTGATGCGCAGCGAAACGCCTCGCTCGTCCAACTCCTCGGCGATCACGTCGGCCGGACGACGGGCGGTGCCTCGGTCGATGACGCGGCCGGTGAGATACGTCAACCCGGTCAGGTGATCCGGTTCGTGAACGCTGCCGGCCAGGAAGGTGGCGTTGATCGCGACGGCCGGCGTCGTAGAGGCTTCCTGGACGATCACGACGGCGCCGTTGTCGAGCACGGCGCGGACGGGAGACAGCCCGCTCGCGGCGACGGGAGTCATCGGGCCGTCTCGACCGGTTTGAACCAGCCCACCGTGCGGTTTGCCGCATCGAGCCGCCGGCGAGCGACGCTCTGGATCTGTTCGGCGGTGACCGCGTCGACGCCGGCCTGCACGGAGGAGGCGAAAAGAGGACCCGCAACCGTCTCGAAGTAGCCGATCTGATGCGCGATGTTGGTGACGCTGTCGTTCTCGAACGCGAGCCGGGCGCGAAGCTGACGCTTGGCCCGCGCGATCTCGATCGGATCGACGCCGGCCGTGCGCACACGCTCGATCTCCTCGAGCACGGCCGCTTCGAGGCGTTCGAGCGGAGTGCCGTCCATCGCCGTAAACGACAAGGTATAGAGAAATGGCTCGACGGTCGGCAACAGCGCACCGGAGACCGCGGACGACAGACCACCTTCGACCAGCCGCGTATAAAGCCGCGCCTTGCGCTGCGGGGGGGCGCCTCGAAAGCTGGACCAGAGGTTGACCCCCTTGGCGCCGGTCAGTACGGCGTCGAGAACCAGCATCGGGAAGAAGTCCGCATCGCCGGCGGCAGGGGCGCGGAAGACGAGCTTCACATAGCCGGTCGTGCCTTCCCGCTCGATCAGGACACGCCGCTCGCCGAGCTGGGGCGGCTCGCTGACAAGGAGTCGCGGCGGCACCAAACCCGGCTGGATGTGGCCGAAATGCGTCGCGGCGCGGCGGAGGACCTCGTCGGCGTCGACGTCGCCGACGACCACGAGCGTCGCGTTGTTGGGGACGTAGTACCGGCGGTAGTGACCGTAGAGATCGTCGCGAGTCATCGACTGGAGATCGCCAAGCCAGCCAATGGTCGGGTGCCCGTAGGGATGGGCGCGAAATGCCGTGGCGGTGACTTCCGTCTCGAGGAGCTGCTCGGGATCGTTCTCGCCCCCTTGGAGCTCGGAGATGATCACCGTCCGCTCGGACTCGCACTCGTCGGGATCGAAGAGGCTGTTGGACATCCGCTCGGACTCGATGAACAGCATCTGATCGAGCGCCGCGCGCCCGGCAGTTTCCATGTAGGTGGTTTCATCGATCCACGTATAGCCGTTCCACATGCCGCCGAAGCGCTCCACAATGCCTTTCATCTGCTCGCGGGGGATATTCGTGGTCCCCTTGAAGTTCATATGTTCGACCCAGTGCGAGACGCCGGTGCGGCCCAGTCCTTCGTCGCGCGACCCGACCCGATACCAGCACCAGACAGAGACCAGCGGCGCGGTATGAATCTCGTGAACGAGCACTCTCAGGCCGTTGTCGAGCAATTCGCTACGCACCGCCCGGTGGAGCGCCGGAGTGGCCGTGGAGGTCATCTGTCCATTATACAAGGCGGTTTTGCGCCGAATTTTCCATTCAAAGTCTGACCTGCGGCTGGCCCTGCCCTTGCACTGTGAGCACCAACGAAGTGAGGCGGGTGAGCCAGAGAAACGTAGCTCAGCCGTTGTTTTAATGTTGAGGGAGGATACGAAGATGTTGAAGCGGACAATTCTCACGCTAACTGTTGCAGCGCTGGCATTTACGGGCGTCGCGCAGGCGCAGGAGAATGCCACGCTGACACTGCGGTCGGGCGACAAGGTCAGTGGTCAGCTCGTGGATCTCGGCGGGGTCGGATTCACGGTCAAGGTCAACGGCGCGGATCGTCAGATTCCGACGAGCGACGTGGCAGTGATCGACTTTGCCGGCGGCAGCATGACGGACGCCGACTGGGCCAAGGTTCACGATGGAACCCAGACTCTGGTGCTCCGAAGCGGCAGCACCGTCGACGGCCAGTTGTTCGATATCGGCGGCACGACGCCGCTGAGGATTAGCTTCAAGACCAGCTCGGGTGACCGCGAGTTCTCATCGAACGAGATCGGCCGGATCATTCTGGCCCGCCCCTCGAACGCGGTCGCGACCACGGGCGCCACCAACGCGCAGCTCGCGCCGGCCACCGGGTCGGGCGTCGTGGTCTCGGCGCGTCAGGCGTGGACATCCACCGGCCAGACGTTCAAGAAGGGTGACGTGCTGACGCTCAACACCACTGGTGAAGTTCAGTTGAGCGGCGATGCCAGCGACGTAGCGAACTCGACCGGTTCGAAGACCGGCCGTCGCGCGACGAGTGCGCAGATGCCCGCCGTGCCGGCAGGCGCCCTCCTCGGCCGGATGGGCAACACCGGTCAGCCGTTCCCGCTCGGCAACGCGACCACGCTGACGGTGCCGGCGGACGGCGTCCTGTTCCTTGGCATCAACGACGATGGGTTCGACGACAACCAGGGCGAATATCGCGTGGCGATCACGCGCGGCGCCGGCACGCGCCGCCGCTAACTTCCACGTCCGGACGATCGATCGAGGCCGGCGTTCCTTCGGGAGCGCCGGCCTTTTGTTTGTACCCAGCCCGGGGCGAGCGAGTTCCTGCACTAAAATGAATGGATCACCATGGCCGAGTGGAAAGACACGCTGAACCTGCCCCGTACTGACTTCCCGATGAAGGCAAATCTTCAGACGGCCGAGCCGCAGGCGCTCGCCCGCTGGCAGGAGATGGGGCTGTACGAGCGCATTCGCGAACACCGCGCCGGCCGTCCGAAGTTCGTGCTCCACGACGGGCCGCCCTATGCGAACGGACGGATCCACCTCGGCACCGCGATGAACAAGATCCTGAAGGACCTTGTGGTGAAGTCGCGGACGATGATGGGGTTTGACGCACCCTACGTGCTCGGCTACGACTGTCACGGGCTGCCCATCGAGCTGAAGGTGGATCGCGAACTGGGCCCGAAGAAGCGCGACCTCTCGCTCGCGGAGTTCCGGCGCGCCTGCCGCGCCTATGCCACACGCTTCATCGATGTCATGACGGTCGAGTTCCAGCGTCTCGCGGTCTTCGGCGACTGGGATCACCTCTACCTGACCATGGATTTCCGCTACCAGGCGGCGATCGCGCGGGCGCTCGGCAGGTTCGTCGAACGCGGGCTGGTCTACAAGGGCAAGAAGCCGGTTCACTGGTGCATCCACTGCCGGACGGCCCTCGCCGAGGCCGAAGTGGAATATGCGGACCACACCTCGCCGTCGATTTACGTCGAGTTCCCGCTCGGCGCCGAGAGCGCCGCGCGGCTGGCGGAGCGCGTGCCGGAGCTGGCGGGCCGGGAGGTCTCGGTCCTGATCTGGACCACGACCCCGTGGACCATTCCGTCGAACCTGGCCATCGCGTTCCATCCGGATTTCGACTACGCCGCGTACCACGTCGATGGCCGCGCGATCATCGTCGCCGAAGCACTCGCGACCAGGGTCGCTGAGGCAGTGGGCCGGAATTTTGGTTCGCCACTCGTCCAGATGAAGGGGGCGGAGCTCGAGCACCTGCGATTCCGCCATCCGCTCTATGCCCGGGATTCACTCGGCGTGCTGGCCGACTACGTGACGCTCGAGCAGGGCACGGGGGCGGTCCACACCGCCCCCGGACATGGCAGCGACGACTTCCTGACCGGCATGAAATACGGGCTCGAGGTCTACGCGCCGATCGGCCCGGCGGGACACTTCCTTCAGACGGTCGAGCTCTTCGGCGGACAGCGGGTCTTCGACGCGAACCCGCGGGTCGAGGAGGCTCTGAAGGAGCGCGGCCGGCTCTGGCACCGCGAAGCGTTCCAGCACACCTATCCGCATTGCTGGCGGTGCCACAATCCGGTGATCTTCCTGGCGACCTCGCAGTGGTTCATCGGCATGGATGGCGCGCTTGCGCCCCTGGATGGCGCGACCGTTCCGACTCCGGGGCCGGCCGCGCAGGGAGCCGGATCGCCGGCCGACGGCAAGACACTCCGCCAGGCCGCGCTCGACGCCATCGACGCCGACGTCAGGTGGGTGCCGGAGTGGGGCCACGACCGCATCCGGAACATGCTCGTCAACCGTCCGGACTGGTGCATCTCGCGCCAGCGCGCGTGGGGCGTGCCAATCCCTGCCGTGGACTGCGCCACGTGCGGCAACGCGCTGCTGACCCCGGCGCTGGTCGAGCGTGCCGCGACCGTGTTCGACACCTATGGCGCGGACTCGTGGTACGAACGTCCCATCGAAGAGTTCCTTCCGGAAGGACTGACCTGTCCCGCGTGCGGCGGCACCGGGTTCGAGCGTGAGCGCGACATCCTCGACGTCTGGTTCGATTCAGGGTCCAGCCACGAGGCGGTGCTGCCGTTCCGGCCTGAGCTGACCTGGCCGGCCGATGTCTATCTGGAAGGGGGCGACCAGCACCGCGGCTGGTTCCAGAGCTCGCTGCTGGTGGGACTCGGCACCCGCGGCAGGGCGCCATACCGCCAGGTCGTCACGCACGGGTTCATCGTCGCCGAAGACGGCCGCAAGATGTCCAAGTCGCTGGGGAACTCGATCGAGCCGCAGGACATCATCAAGGAAAGCGGCGCCGAGATCATCCGCCTGTGGGTCGTGATGGTCGACTACCGCGAGGAGGTTCGCGTCGGCAAGCAGATCCTCGCGCGCGTCGTCGAGGCGTACCGCAAGATTCGCAATACGCTGCGCTATCTCGCGTCGAACCTCTATGACTTTGATCCGTCCGCGGACCTCGTGCCGCTCGGCGAGATGAACGAGGTCGATCGGTTCGCCCTGGCCCGCTACGGCACGGCCGCGGCCACCGTGCTGAAGGCGTACGAACAATACGATTTTCCGGCGATCTTCCAGGCGATCAACCAGTTCGCCACGGTCGATGTGAGCGCCTTCTATGCGGATGTCTCGAAAGATCGTCTCTATACCTTTGCGGCCGCGTCGCCCGAACGGCGCTCGGCGCAGACCGCGATGTACATCATCGCAGACGGGCTGACCCGCCTCCTTGCGCCAGTGCTGCCGATGACGACGGACGAGCTCTGGCGTCACCTGCCGGGCACACGCGAAGCGTCGGTCCACCTCGCGGAGTTCCCGCAGGACGTCGGCGCGCTGCTGGATCCGGCGCTGAACGCGCGATGGGAACGGCTGATGAAAATCCGCGACGACGTGAACCGCGCATTGGAGGCGGAGCGTCAGGCCAAGACGATCGGCAACTCCCTGGGGGCGAGGGTCACGGTGACGTCGGGCGGCGCCGATGCGGCCCTCCTCGAGCGATACCGGGATGATCTCGCGATGCTGTTCATCGTGTCGCGGGTGGATCTCGAAACCAACGCGGCCGAAGGGGCTGCACTCGAGGTCAAGGTGGCGCGCGCGGACGGCGACAAGTGCCCGCGGTGCTGGCGGACCGTGACGTCGACCTCGACGGATCTGGGACGGGAAGGGCTGTGCGACTGGTGCGTTGACGCGCTCCACGCCACGGGTGGCCGGATTGCCGGATGACTTCGCGATGACACAGCCTCCAGAGACCCCTGGCCCCGACGATTCAGCCCACGGGGTGACTGGCGGCCATCGCCCGGCGGGACCGTCCGGAGGGGCGCCGGCGGCGGATCCGCCGCGGCGGT
>JBDTSX010000049.1:0-13881 GCA_039930925.1 Acidobacteriota bacterium
GCACTCCGCAGAGGACAACTAGGCGCGAGGGGGCGGGGGATCGGGTGGGACGGGACGCTCACCAGGCACGTGCACGTCGGCAGAGCGAGGGCTTACCGATGGAACGGCCGGTCGAACTGATGCCGGAGACGCAGATTCCAATCCGGCGATGCCGACAAACGTCGTCAGCCTGGCGGTGCCGGAGCCATCGGCGGCCTTCATCGCACAGCTGGTCGTTCCTGCGGCGGTCTTGTGGTGCATCGGGCACCACATCGCGGCACCGGCGCCGTGTCCGCAGGTGCACTCGGCCGCGTGTGGATCGGCGGCGCGGTTCCACATCGCAACCGGTACAAGCGCCACCGTCCCGACCTGGCAGAACAACCAGATCGCAGTCAGCGGAGCGAGCACACGGCGCAGCAGTGCCATGGGCAGCACCTTATCGCTGAGACGCTGAGGCTGTCAAACGACCAACGGGCCAGCGTCGTGACTGTCATCCCGTGCCCTGTCCTCTGCCGCTCCCGATAGCCCTGTTATACTCATCGCGAACGCCACATGGACCATCCCACGCGCAGACTCGGCCGGGTTCTCTGGGTGACGTTGGCGTGGCTCGTCCTGGTCGCGCCTCTCGCAGCCGCGGCTGAAGAATCGCTGTCCGCCGACTTCGACGGCGACGGCCGGCGCGACCAGGTGACCTTGGATCGCCGGGAGCCCTCGACCCTCCAGGTCTGGCTGTCTGCGTCGGACACGACGCAAGTGATTCACACCGGTGTGCCGATGGTGCGGGTGATCGCCGCCGATCTCGACGGCGATCACCGGCCGGAGCTGGTCGCGAGCGGCAGCGAATGGCAGCTTCAGGCGTGGACCTGCCGGCGCCAAACGTTCCAGTTGTACCGGCCGCACCTGGGCGTGCCCGGCACCCAGAGGCAGCCGGCCCGCCGCAGCGTCGATGACCACGACAGCGAGCCGGCAGCCGTCGTGACCGGCACCGCCTTCGCGCCTCTCGCGACGGTACTGTGCGCGGCACCGCGCCCGCCGTCGCTCGCGACGTCCAACCGACGCACACCTGATGGGACGGGTTCGTCCCGGCCGTTCCCATCGGTCGATCCGTTCGCCCCGCGCCCTCCTCCAACCCGCTTCCTGCTCTAGTCCTGCCCGTTCCAACCGTCTGATACCGGATCGCAACCGCCGGTCGTGTACGGTGTCTTCGCGACTCGGGACGGGTGCCGATTGACGATTTCGATGCGACCGTGCGCGTTGCCCCGCAAGGCGGCGGCAGACGCGGCAGGTCGTGTGGCGTGGGCTTCATGCGAATCGTGCTGGCGGACATCAAAGGGGGCGACGGCTTCATCAGCAAGGACACCGTCGTCGGCGGCTATGGCTCGAGGCTGAGGCCGTTTTCACGAGTGACCGGCATCGTGGCGCGCCTGAAAGGCGGGTTTCACGAGATGCCGAGTGTGCATCTGGCGTACGCGGCGGCGCTGGCGGCGCGTGCCGGGCATGAGGTGGTGGCGTCCTCGGGCGAGATCGTCGACGGCGACGTGGCCATCGTGTTGTCCTCGCTGGTCGATTTCCGCCGCGAAACCGCCTGGGCCCACGCGATGCGCGCGCGAGGGGCGCGGGTCGGGTTCATCGGGCTCACCTCGCAGAAGCTGCCGCACCTGTTCGAGGCGGCGGCGGACTTCATTGTCGACGGTGAGCCCGAGGCGGCGCTGGTGAGGCTGTTTGCCGGGCAAACGTTGCAGGGGATGGCACCAAGCCCGCAAATCGACGTTCTTGACTCGCTGCCGTTTCCGCTGTGGGATCCACTGGTGCCGCCACGACGCCGCATCCGGGTGCCATTCGCGGGCCGGCCGTACGGAGGGTCGCTCCCGGTGCTCGCTTCGCGCAGCTGCCCTGAGTTCTGTACCTACTGCCCGCACCGGATCCAGTCGACATACCGGTCGCGCTCGGTGGCGAACATCCTCGACGAGTTGTCGTACCTCGAGAGCACGCGCGGGCCATTGCACATCGTGTTTCGCGATCCGCTCTTCTCACAGGAACGCGACCGCGTGCTCGAGCTCTGCGACGGCATCCGGTCGCGCGCCCTCGCGCATACCTTCGAGTGCGAGACGCGGCTCGACCGTCTCGACCCCGAACTGCTGGCCGCGCTGCGCCGGGCCGGGCTGCGGGCGCTGAGCTTCGGCGTCGAATCGGTTGACGCCGCGACGCTCAAGAAAGTCGGACGGCGTCCGATTCCCGAGCCGCATCAGCGGGCGATTTTACGGGCCTGCCGCGAGCTCGAGATCGTCACCGCGGCGTTCTACGTGCTCGGGTTTGCGGAAGACACGTGGGAATCGATCCGGGCCACGATCGAGTACGCGATCGAGCTCGGGTCCACGGTGGCGCAGTTCAAGATTCTGACGCCCTATCCCGGCACCCCGCTCTACAAGCGCATGCAGCCGACCATCACGGAAACAGACTGGGAGCGGTTCGACGGCTTCACCCCGACGTTCACGCACCCCTCGCTGACACACGGCGAACTGACGTTCCTGCTCGGCAGCGCGTACACCGAGTTCTACGTGCGGCCATCGTTTCTGACCAACTATCTGCGCATCGGCGCCCCGCGCACCCGTTCTCTGGTGGCCTCGCTCGATGCCCGGGTCCGCCGCCGTCACGCCCGCGAGGTCGCGCTGATGGCCCGCTCGCTGCCATGTTGAGAGTGGGTGTGCGCGATGGGGAACCCGAGCGCATTGCCGGGGCCGCGGTCGCCGCAAGCAGCCCTTCGGCGCAGCCGGGCGGTGCCGCGTGGGCCTGAGGGCGATGCTGCCATGGTTTAGTCTGCTGCCGTACTGCGGCGTGCTGATTGCCGCAACGCTGGAAGGTGAGATCGCGTTCATCGGCGCGGCAGCGCTGGTGGCGCATGGACAGTTGAATGCCGCGGGAGTGCTCGTGTCCGGCGCGATCGGCGCGGCGATCGGCGACCAGGCCTTCTTCTACGCGTTTCGCGGCCGGCTGCCGCGGTGGCTGGCGCGGTATCCGTCGCTCGAGCGGAGGGCCGCGCCGCTCACCGAGCACGTTCGTCGCCACGATGCGCTGATGGTGCTGCTGATCCGGTTTACGCCGGGTCTGCGCATCGCCATCGCGGCGGCCTGTGCCTGGGTTGACGTGTCGCCGCTGAAGTTTTCGGCCCTGAACCTGCTCTCGTCGTTCGTTTGGGCGTTCGTCCTGCTGGTGCTGGTCGGGTGGCTCGGACCGAGCTCCCTCGCACAGTTCGGGCTCGAAGGCTGGAAGGGCGCGCTGGTCATCGGATTCGTGCTGCTGGGGTTGCTCAAGCTGTTCGGCTCCTACGAACGCCGGGTGCTGGAACGCCGTAATTCGACCTGACGAGGCTCGAACAGTGGGCTGTCGCTCGGCGCCGCCCGCGCGCCGTCGAGTTAACACGGGTATAAATAGTTCGGCAGGAACCAACCATGGTGGCTATCGCAAGGTTCGGCAGTCGGGTCGTTCCAGAAATGCCGCAGATCGTTCACGAGTGCCGTGAACGCGGACAGCTCGTCCAGGGCCCGCATCTCGAGGCGTTCGAGCAGGCGTTCGGGAGCTTCCTCGGGTCGGGGCACGTGCGCAGTTGCTCGACCCAGTACGGGAGGATGGCGCTCTATTTCATCCTCAAGGCGATGGACCTGCCAGCCGGCAGCGAGATCGTCGTGCCGGCGCTCACCTTCTGGGTGGTTCCCGAGATCGCGCGCGTGGCCGGACTGAAGCCGGTGTTCGCCGACGTCGACCCGGGCACGTTCACTTTCTGCCCCGGGGCCGTCGAACGCGCGATCACGCCGAACACGCGCGCAATATTGCCGACGCATCTCTACGGCATGGCGTGCGACATGGACCCGATTCTCGAACTGGCACGGCGTCATCAGCTCAAGGTCATCGAGGACTGCGCGCACTCGCTCGGCGCCAAATACAAGGGGCGGATGGTCGGAACACTGGGGGACGCGAGCTTCTTCAGCTTTCAGGCCTTCAAGCCGCTCAACACGTATGGCGGCGGCCTCGCCTGGATGCGCGACGGCGACCTGGCGCGGCGCGTCGGGGATCTGGCCGATGCCGAACAGTGGCCGAGCGAAAAGCGGGTCGAGGGGATCCTGTCGTCGGGTAAGTGGCAGACCACCTTCATCCGGCCCAGGGTGTTCACGTATTCGCTGTTTCCGATCTGGTATGCCGCCTCGTGGGTGAACGCACAGCCGGAAAAGCGCCTGTGGGAGCCGGTCCGCGCCTTGGATCCGCTGCCAGAGCACTATCGGGGACGGTTCACGAACGTGCAGGCGGCGATTGGGCTGGCCGCTCTCAAGCGGCTGCCGGGGTTCATCGAGCGCACCACGCACCACGCGCGGATGCTGAACGACCTGCTCGGCGGCGTGCCTGGCATCACCGTCCCGCAGATTCCACCCGACCGTACTCACGTCTACTACCAGTACTGCGCCTACGTGCCGGACACCCAGGCCATCGTCAAGCGATGCATCCGCCGGGGCGTCGATGTGGCGCCGATGCACGTTGACGTCTGCACGAAGATGGAGCTGTTCGGGTGGAAGGGGCCCGCGTCGCCAGGCGCCGAAAAAGCCGCGACGGCGGTTCAGGTACCGGTCTACGAGTCGCTGTCAGACGGCGAAATCGAGCGGGTCGGCCGGCTGGTGAGAGAGCAGATCGTGAGAATCGCCGCCGGCGGGAATGGGACGCATGCCTCCCGCGGGAGCAGGCCTCGCGCAAATCAAGCGCTCCGATAGGTCTTGGGGGCGTGCTCGAGCAGGGCGGTTGGAGGGCGGTCCGGGGAGTCCGCGCGGGAACACCGTTCAAAAGTAAACAGTCCGCCACGAAGCGCCTCAGTATGCTTGCCCATCGGTCACGGCATGGAGCCGGGCCGAGACGACATCCATGATGTATTTTCTCGTTTATGTGAGTTCGGCCGTCAGGCTGTTCTCGTCATCTGAGCTCGCGGCAATTCTCGCGCAGAGTCGTGAGAACAACTCGAAGCTGGGCATCTCGGGCATGTTGCTCTACAAGGGCGGAAACCTGATGCAGGTCCTGGAGGGCGAGGAGGCGGCGGTGCGGACCCTCTACGCCAAGATTGCTCGGGATCCGCGCCACACCGGGCTGCTGATCCTGCTGGATGGGGCATTGTCCGTGCGACAGTTCCCCGACTGGTCGATGGCCTTCCGCGACCTGAACGCCCCCGAGGTGCTCTCCACCCCTGGCTACAGTGAGTTCTTGAATACTCCGCTGACGCAGGCGGAGTTTTCCTCGGACCCGACACGCTGCCAAAGACTCCTCACGACGTTCAAGAAGAGCATGTAGTCCCATCGAAGTCTTCGACAGGTCCGCTAAAGGTGTGGTGCCGTGGGCGGGGCGGATGTTCGAGTACCCGCCCCGCTTCGCTCATGCTCGGACGAACGGACTATCGGGACCACAGCAGCCTGCCGCCGGATGCTCAGTGGCCGGGTCCTGGCGCGGTGATGGTGCCATGGAATGAGCCGCCGGTGAGGCCTGTCCCCAGGTCGACCAGACGTTCCACGGTGAAGGTCCCTTTTGCCCCCGCGAATCGACCGGTGCCACCGGCGATGGTGTTGATCTCCACAATGCGATTGAGGTTGGGCGTGTCCGTTGGTTCACCCTGTCCCTGGATCGTCGCATAGAGTCTGTCGCCGTTCGCCGCGATGAACTGGGAGGAACCGGTTGCGGAGCCGTCCGTGGTGTCCACCGTCACATTCCAGGTGAACGTGAGCCGGCCAAGGTGCGTGGCGATCCCCTTCGCGCTCCCTTCAACGGCTATTGTGCCAGGGGATGATCATTTCCAAGGCCGGCGGCAGCTCCCCTCGTTGATGTGGCGATGGCAAAGAGCTGTTCTTCATCGCCGCCGATGGAACCGCGACGGACGTTGACGTCGGCGCCGGTGCCGACTTTCGCGTCGGCGCCTCGCGAGCGTTGTTCGTCGTGGCTCGCGGCCATGGCGACTGGGCGGTCGCCGCTGGTCGGTCTCGATTCGTTATAGCGGTGCCGTCCGGCCCAGGCGTATCAGCCCCGTTCAACGTCCTGTGGAACGGGCTGGCCGCTCTGCACCAGTAGTCAGCGGCGGGACGCGTCGACCGTAGCCGCGCTCCATTATCGGCCTGGAACGATGATGGCGGTGGCCGTCGCTGATCTGCTGAGGGTCTTCGGACTCTGCGCTTGCCGGCCGGCGACCTGCAAATCCGGGATCTCGGAGCAGGGCATTCCATTTGAGTCTAGCGCTGGAAGGTTACGGCACTCTGCAGCCGAGTGACGCGCGCTCTGAGGCCGCTCCGCGACGTGGTGTCGCGGCTGGAATAGCGGGCATTCGCCTAGGCGGCCCGGCCGTAGCGGAGATAGATCGCCGGCAGCAGAAGGACGTTCAGCACCGTCGACGTCACCAAGCCACCGAGGATTACGACTGCCATCGGATGCTCGATCTCGTGCCCAGAGCGATCGCCGCCGACGATGATCGGCACCAGTGCGAGGCTCGTCACCAGTGCAGTCATGAGAATCGGTGAGAGGCGCTCTTCCGCGCCGCGCACCGCCAGTTCGCCCCCAAACGGCACGTGCTCTTCATGCTCGAGGTGGCGATAGTGGCTGATCAGCATGATCCCGTTGCGCGCCGCGATGCCGAGCACGGTGACGAAGCCCACCAGTGACCCGAGCGACAGCATCCGTCGCGACCACGACCTTCCGGTCTGCCCTACCGTCGCCGTCCATGTCGCGCCAGAACGCCAGCTCGGGCGGCGCGCCGACGAGCGGTTAGGCGGCGGCGACCTCCATCGCCAGGCCGGGCGCCACCGTAACCGACCCGAGTGCCAGCTCCGGCGTGAGCGACCGGCGCGACGGAGGATGGCCCGGCCGGCGGCGCCGGGGGTGCCGCCCGCGCCGTCCAGCGTGAGAGTCAGGCAGCACACGACGAGGACGACGGAGAAAGGCGGGAAGGGCTGAACGGCACGCGCGACCCTACCGCAGCGGCTTGTCGACGATCGGCAGCGTAATCGCCGACGGCCGATCCTTGTCGTGGAAGATCGTCTGGCTGGCCACACGCACCTCGGCATCCTGCGCGAACGGGTGGCCCGTGTTCGGGTTGCGATCCCACATCGGGAAGCTGCTGCTGGAGATCTCGAGCCGGATGCGATGGCCGGCCTTGAAGAGATTGCTCGTCGGCCAGACGTTGATCGCGTACTGGTAGACCTTGCCGGGGGTGATCAGCGACTGACGCGCCGTGGACTCGCGGTATCTCGCGCGCTGAATCCCGTATGTGATGACCATCGACGTCCCGTCAGGATACACGTCGTCCACCTTCGCGGTGAAGTCGGTGTCCGGAGCCGACGACGAGGCGTAGAGCGACACGGCGATCGGTCCGGTGACCTCCAGATCTTTTTCGAGCGGTTCGGTCGTGTAGACCAGCACGTCAGGACGGTTGAGAAGCGGCCGCTGATCGTACGGCCCGGGCGGGACCGCATTCTGGAAGCGGCCGCCGATGCTGGGGACCGGATCCTTCGGGTCGTATGTGTACTTGTCGGAAGCGCCGGGATTCGCGGAGGCCGCACGCCCGCCGGCCGGCTTCGTCGTCGTCAATCGCCCATTGCCCGACGCCGTGTTCGCTCCCCCGTCGCTGTGCAGGTAGTACTGCCGGAACACCGTCCCCTCGATCGGCCACTCGCCGGCGGTGCGCCACTGGTTCGCACCCATGACGAACACGCGGACGGGCGGTTCCTTGTCGACGCCGTTCTGGATGCCTTTGAGCCAGTAGTCATACCAGCGGAGTTGCAGTTGCTGAATCGGGCTCACCGCTTCGGGGCCGAAGTCGATCTCTCCGACCTTGCGCTGCCAGCCGAGATGCACCCACGGACCGACCACGAGTCGCTGCCCGTCGCGCGCCGTCTTCGATCCCCCCTGCTTGCGCATCCCCACGAAGTTCTCGATCGCCCCCGCGACGAAGATGTCGTACCAGCCATCGAAGTTGAGCGCGGGGACGGTAATCTGGTTCCAGCGGTTGCGGATGCTCCATCGCCGCCAGTAGTCGTCGTTATCGGGATGCCGCAGCCAGTCGAAGTGGTACGAGGCGATGCGCGGATCCTCGGGACGGAGCGGTGGGAAATCCTTGAGCGGCAGGAACCACCGCCACTTTTCCTGCCACGGCTCTTTCTGGATGACGTTGAAGTCGGCGTCGATCGCGGCCCCGTCCGGGAAGTGCCGTACCGCGCTGTTCGCGATGCTGTTGAGCGGCCAGATCTGCGTGAAGGCCTGATAGAGGGCGCCCCCCTCGTAGGTCCAGTTGTCGTGGTAATCGGCGGATGTCATGGCGGGAACGATGGCGGTCAGGTGCGGCGGACGCAACGTCGCCGGCATCCACTGCGTCGCGCCCGGATAGGAGAACCCATACATCCCCACCTTGCCGCTGGACTTCGGCAGCGCCGCGGCCCACTCGATCGAGTCGTAGCCATCGGTCGCTTCGCTGCGAAACGGATACCACTCGCCCTCCGACTTGTACTGCCCGCGCACGTCCTGGGACACGACGATGTAGCAGTGGCCGGCGTACATCTCCGGCCGCCCGTAGGCGCCGCCGAACGCGCCATCCTTGTTGTACGGTGAGCGCAACAGCAGCACGGGATGCGGCCCCGGCTGATCCGGCGTGTAGATGTTCGCGCGCAGGATCGTCCCGTCGCGCATCGTCGCCGGCACGTCGTTCTGCACCGTGAAGGTGCAGCTGTCGCCTGCCGACGGCGGGACCGGCGCCGGTGGCGCGCCCTGGGCCAGCAGGACGCCGCCGCTGGCGAGAAGGCCGAGCGCCGCATGGGTCGAGACGCGTCGAAGAATCATGAACTTCTTACCCCGTATCCCCTGGTCACAGACAGCCGGCTGTCGTCGAATCCGGGATCACTTCCTGGCGGTGCACTCGATCTCCACCGCGATTCCCCCTGGCAGCGCGCCGGCCTGGATGGTGGTGCGGGCGGGGTACGGCGCGGTGAAACACGTCGCATATAGACCTCGTTGATCGCCGCAAAGTCGTTGCTGTCGCGCAGGTACACGTTGCACGTGACGACCTTCTCGAGCGACGATCCGGCGGCCTCGAGGATCGCCCGCATGTTCTCGAACACGCGCGTCGTCTTGGAGCGCAGGTCGCCGAGCTCGAGCTTCCCGGTCGCCGGATTCATGCAACCGTGCCCCGCGACGAAGCTGAGGCCGTCCTCGACGATCGCCTGCGAGCAGGGGCCGATCGGCCGCGGCGCCTTGTCTGTCAGACTTGCGTTTCTCATCACTGTCGCACTCCAATCGGGCCTAGGTCTGGATCGCCGGCGTCCCCAGGTTTGCGCCCGTGAGCCGCTTCCACAGCCGGTACACCGGGAATCCCGCCGCCGCGATCGCGAGCCCGTACAGCGGCGTGTAGTTGCCGTTCATGATTTCCCCCCAGACGATGGCCGTCAGGCCGACCAGCGCCCCGACGACGAAGACAATCGGGACCCAGGGATAGCCAGGGGTGCGGAACGGCCGCGGCGCCTCGGGCATCTTCCGGCGCAGCACGAATACCGCGGCGACGGACGCGATCAGCGCGACCCACTCGACGACGACGAAGTAGGTCGTCAGCGTGTCGAAATCCCTCAGCGCGAGGACCATGACGATCGACGCCACACCCTGGGCGAGCACCGCCACCCACGGCGTGGACCAGCGAGGATGCGTCTTGCCGAGGAAGGCGAACGTGAGGCCGTCGTGCGCCATCGCGTACGAGACCCGCGGCTTCGCGAGCACGTTGCCGTTCAATGCGCCGAAGACGCTGGCCATGATCGCGAGCAGGATCAGCGTCCCCCCGGCGGGGCCCGCGATCGACGTCATCACCGTCCGCGCGATCGCCGCTTTCTCTCCCGCCATGACGTCGATCGGCATCATGTAGAAATAGGCCAGGTTCGCGCCCAGATAGAGCACGACGATCACCAGCATGCCGACGATGATGATCCGCTTCATCAGCCGTTCCGGGGCCACCACCTCGCCGGCAATCATGGTGACCGCAATCCAGCCGTCGTAGGTCCAGATCACCGACGCGACGGCACGCGCCAGCCCAGCGCCAGGGACCGGGCCACCGGTGAAGTGCGAAAAACTGCCATGCCCGAGCAGGAACACACCGACAATGATCGCCGCCAGCGCCCCGACTTTGACCACCGTGAAAACTCCGCCCAGGGCCGCCCCCGCCCCGGTTCCACGCAGATTGACGGCGGTCAGGATCGAAATCGCCCCGATGGCGATCGCCTGGATCCTGAAGCCCTCCGCCGTGATCCCGAGCAGGTTGAGGGAGAATTCCGCGAAGACCGTGGCGAGCGCGCCGACCGCGGCAGGGGTCGTGACCAGCAGGTAGAGCCATCCGAACACGAACGCGACCGCATCGCCGTACGCCTCACGCAGGTAGACATAGACGCCGCCGGCGCGCGGCAGCATCGAGCTCAGTTCCGCCAGGGTGAGCGCGCCACAGAGGCTGATCAGGCCGAACACCGTCCACAACGCCATGATCACCAGCGGATTCGGGATGAGACCGGCGATCGTGGGAGGCTTGCGGAAAATACCGCTGCCAATCGTGATGCCCACGATGAGGGCGGTGCCGCCCCAGAAGCCGATGACGCGACGGAGATCGCTGCTCGATGCGGGGGTCAATGGCCGGAGACTATCACTTCGCTCTTTCGAGCGGCAATCCCGTTGTCACGGGCACCACAGCTCGCCGGCGCCGGCGTGGTTGCTATATGAAAAAAGCTTTTTCGTATAAGACGAACACTGGACACCCCGCCGGCAGATCGGTATCGTGGGGCGATCGAACCAGCTCCGGCGATCGGGCGCGCGGGATCCGACGGGCTCGAAGGCTCCGGCAAGAATCAGGTGAGGAACGCGTGAGATGACGCGGCTGTGCAACCGGGTGCGTTCGAACGTGAGAGTCACGCTGCTCGCCCTGGCGCTCGGGACCGTGGCTGCCACCGCGACGCCGGTGGGCGCGCAGTCGGGCGCCCGTAACGGCGAGTGGCCGACCTACGGCGGAGATCTCGGCAATACACGGTACGCCCCGCTCGATCAAATCACTCGCAGCAATTTCACCGATCTCGAGGTCGCCTGGCGGTTCACGACGGACAACCTCGGCCCGAGACCGGAATTCAACTTCCAGTCCACGCCGCTGATGGTCAACGGCCGGCTCTTCTCCACCGCCGGCTCGCGGCGGGCCGTCGTCGCGCTCGACGCCGGCACCGGGGAGCTGCTGTGGCTGCACAGCGAGAACGAGGGGAAGCGCGGCGACGCGGCGCCCAGGCAGCTGTCGGGACGCGGTCTCGCGTACTGGAGCGACGGCAAGGAAGAGCGCGTCCTGTACGTGACCCCGGGGTACCGGTTGATCGCGCTCGACGCGAAGACCGGCATCCTGGTCCAGAAATTCGGGGTCAACGGCGTCGTCGATCTGAAGCAGGACGACGACCCGGAGATGGATCCGATCGTCACCTGCGGAGTGCTCGCGCAGGGCGCGCCGAACCCGACCTACATGGTTCCCGCCACCCGTGAACCGCACCACAACGTGAAGCTCGACAATCAGTACGTCCGTCTGCTCGACGTCACCGTGCCCGCGTGGGAGACGCGGGGCGCGGTGATTTACTCGATACACTGTGTCGGATGCCACCTCGAGACGCTGGAAGGGATGGACCCGCGACTCCGCTGACCGGCCCGGGATTCTCCGCGAACTGGGACGGTGTCAACATGGCGGACATGGTGGAGCGCACGCAGAAGTCGATGCCGTCGGACAAGCCGGCCACGTTGTCACGCCGGCAGATCGCCGACGTGCTGGCCTTCGTGCTGCGCGCCAACAAAATGCCGGCCGGGGACGCGGAGCTGCCGCGGCAGGCCGAACTCCTGACGCGGATTGTGTTTCTCGCGACCAAACCATAGGCCAACGCAACGCGGGCCTCGAGCCGCTCGACCCGACACCGAAGAGGTCACGAATGACGAAGAACATCAGCCGGCGCGGCTTTCTCGCACAGTCCGGCACGGTCGGCGTGCTCGGCCTTGCAGGCGGACTCCCCCGCGCCAGCCGTGCCGCCGCACCGGCGGCTCAGGACGCCAGAGTGGCGCCGCAGTATCGAGGCTTCGTGAAGAAGAGCCTCAGGGAGCTGCCGACGCCGGCGCTGCTCGTCGATCTCGACATCCTGGAGCGCAACCTGCAGGCGCTGGCGACCTACATGAAGGGGCGCCCGGTGACGTTCCGGCCGCATGGCAAGGCTCACAAGTCGCCCGTCATCGGCAAGCTCCAGCTCGCGTCGGGCGCGAAAGGGCTGTGCGCCGCCAAGCTCGGTGAGGCGGACGTGCTGGTCCGTGGCGGTATCCGAGACGTCCTCATCACCGCCGAAGTCGTCGGCAAACTCAAGATCGATCGGTTGATGGAGCTGCTCGCGATCACGCCCGACGTCAAGGCGGTCGTGGACAACGAGCAGAACGCGATCGATCTCTCGAACGCGGCGCTGGCCGCCAAACGCAAGCTGAAGGTCGCCATCGACGTCAACGTCGGCCAGAACCGGACCGGCCTCGGGACGCCGGAAGAAATCGTTGCCCTCGCGCAGGTCATTGCCAAGCAGAAGGGGCTCGAGCTCATCGGACTCCAGGGCTACGGCGGCAACAACCAGCACATCGTGGGATTCGAGAACCGCAAGGCCCGGGAGGTCGCGTCGAACGAGAAGGTCGTGGCCGGCCGCCAGGCTCTCGAGAAGGCGGGTTTCGCGGTGCAGATGGTCAGCGTCGGCGGCACCGGCAGCTACAACATCGATGCGGATTATCCCGGCGTCACCGAGATCCAGCCCGGATCGTACGTCTTCATGGACGCGCACTACAACAAGATCGGCGGCCGCGACAAGGCCGAGTTCTCCGAGTTCGGCAACGCGCTCTCGGTTCTGGCCACGGTCATCAGCCGCGCCGTCGGCGGGCGCGCGATCGTCGATGCCGGCGGCAAGGCGCTTTCGACCGACGAATCCGTGCCCGAGGTAATGGAACTGACCGGGGCGACTTTCGGGGTCGCAGGCGACGAGTACGGCTCCCTCAGGCTGCAGAACCCCAGCCGCGAGCTCAAGGTCGGAGATCAGGTCCAGATCACTCCCGGACACTGCGACACGACCGTCAACCTCTACAACGTCTTCTTCGCGGTCCGCAAGGGTATCGTCGAAGACGTATGGCCGATCGAAGGACGCGGCCGCACCGACTAGTCAGACGTGGTCAGATCAGAATGGAGGGTAGACAGGATGTGGACGAGCTGACCTACACGCACAGCAACGCGGGCGGTGCAGGCTGAAGGTCCAGGGCTAGGACTTTAGAACCTTCTCCAGGAACTCGCGGTTGGCGCGCGCGTTCGCTATCGTCTCCTCGAGCGTCGCCCCGACCGCGGTCCCTTCGACCATAATCGGGCCCTTGAACCCGTACCCTTTCAGTTTCCCGAAGAAGGCCGGAAAATCGACTTTGCCCGTCCCGAACTGGATCATCACCTCGGGGTTGCCGGCGCCGGTCACGCTCGACCCGAACGGCGGCGCGCCGATTTCGCGCTCCATGAAGTGCGGCGCGTTGCAGTCTTTCGCGACGACACCCGTGACGTGCGGACCGATGATCTCGAGCTGCTTCACGGGGTCCTTGCCGGTGTAGTAGACGAGGTTCCCGGGATCGTAGAAGATTCCGAAGTTCGGGTGGTTGACCTGCTTCACCCACCCGAGCAGATCCATCGCGGTGTTGTTCAAGCCGTGATGGTGCTTGACGGCGATCTGGACACCGCGTTCCTTGCCGAATGCCGCGGCGTCCGACAGGACTTTGCACCAGTCGACGAACCGATCTTCCTCTTCGAGCCCCAGGTTCAACGCGTACTGCTGGCCGAGCGCCTGC
>JBDTSX010000050.1:0-13382 GCA_039930925.1 Acidobacteriota bacterium
CCATCAGCCGCCGAAGAAATGCAGCTTGGCGTACTGCAGCAGCATGATGGTTTTTCCGTCCGCGATTTCGCCGGTGCCGATCATCTCGAGCGCGTGCTCCAGCGAGAGCTCGAGCACCTCGATGTCTTCCCCCTCGCCTTCGATGCCGCCGCCCGCCCTGACCTTCGACTCGGGCGCATACTCGCCGACGAAGAAGTGCACCTTCTCGGTCACTGACCCCGGGCTCATGAACACTTCGAAGATCTTCCGGACTTCGCCGACCCGGTAACCGGTTTCCTCTTCCGCTTCGGACCGGATGCGGTCTTCGGGGCTGGCCTCGTCCAGCAGGCCGGCCGGCGCTTCAATCAGCAGGCCGTGGTGGCCGTTGACATAGGCCGGAAACCGGAACTGCCGTGTGAGGATCACGGTCCCGCGCTCGCGGTGGTACAGCAGGATCGTGGCCCCGTTTCCCCGGTCGTAGGTCTCGCGGCTTTGCCGCTGCCAGGTGCCGTCGTTGCGGAGAAAGTCGAACGTCGTCTTCTTCAGCACGTACCAGTCGTTCGAGAGCACCTGGACGGAATGGATGCGGATGCGACCGGCGGTTTCAGACATCGTGACGTATCGGGTCTCCCATAACGCCGAAGATCTCCAGGCTCGGCCTACAGGCCCGGCTTGCGCGCCGGCTGGTTGAACGAGCGCTCGACCGCGTCCTTTTCGTCCACCGACACGGGCTGATCGCGCCACAGCCAGCGCATCATGTCGGGCAGGATTGCCCCTCCCTGCTTCTGGCCGTGCCGCCCAATGCCCCACGCATAGTTCACGTCGTAGCCCTTCTCCGTGAGCGCGCGCATCAAGCGGACGTTCTGCAGGAACCAGTCTCGGGTCTCGTCATACTGCCCGCCGCGTCCCGCGCCGCGATTGTCGTTGCGGCCATCCTGCTGGAAGATCCGGATCGGCTTTTTTTCGCTGCGCCGCACGATGTCCGCATAGGCGTGGCCGCCGCGGATGTTGGTGAAGCTGCCGACAATACTGAGGACTTTGCGGAACTCGTTCGGCCGTTCCCACGCGACGGTGAACGCGGCAATCGCGCCGGAGCTCGCGCCGCCGATCCCATGGCGATCCGGATCCTTTGAAACGTTGTACTCCTTGTAGATCGCCGGCATCAGCTCGTCGACGACGACCCGCGCGTACTTGTCGTTGAGCGCGTTGTATTCCTCGGGCCGGTTGGTGGTGCGGTCGCCCCATTCCTGCGGCGTCGGCTCGGGTTGGTCCGGCCGGCGGCCGGGATTGATGAACACCGAGATCATCACCGGAATCTCGCGCCGGTAGATCAGGTTGTCCATCACGTTCGGCGCCCGGAGGTCACCCTCCATGTTCACGAACGCCTGCCCGTCATTGAAGATCATCAGGCTGGCTGGGACCGCCGGGTCGTACTGCGCGGGAACGTACACCCAATACGTGTGCTGCGTCCCCGGATAGGCCTGGCTGGGCAGCGTGAACGGCCCGCGGACCTGCCCCTTGGCGACTCCCTCGCGCGGGAGCGAGTCCGGTCCCAGCTGATACTGGCTGTCAGGGTTTGGCGGCGGCGGCGCCTGGTCCTGGGGCAGCGCCATTGCCGGCGCGCCGCACGAGAGCAGCGCCAGTGCGATGAAGATGGCTCGGATCATGTGATGTCCTCATCGCGAAACCTATCATGATCGGCGCGAAAACGGCCCTTCGGGTTGCGCCGCCGCGTGACCTGCCGCGTCGAAGACCAACCTGACCCGTTCTTTGCTCATCCTGATCCGCTCCTCGCCTACGCCTGATCACCGTACCGTTGTGACGGCCCCGCGGCAACCTCTGTCGCCCGGCTTGATGGTGTTCGTTACAAACGCCTACAATTCCCTCACCATGGGTCCGCCTCCCTTCGACGAAGCCGCGGCACGGCTTGCTGCGATCGTCGATTCCTGCGACGACGCAATCGTGGGCCTGAATCCGGCCGGGGTGATCACCTCGTGGAACCGGTCTGCCGAACGCTTGTTCGGCTACGTCTCGAGCGAAGCCGTGGGGCAGTCGATCCGCCTGATCGTGCCCCCCGACCTCCATTCAACCGAGGACGAGGTCCTGGGCCGTGTCGCGCGCGGAGAGACCGTTCAGCATTTCGAGACCCTTCGACGCCGGAAGGACGGCGTGCTGGTCCCGATCTCGCTAACCGTGTCCCCGATCCTGACCCCCTCCGGGGAGATCGCCGGCGCCTCGAAGATCGCCAGGGACCTCAGCGGGCGTGACCGGGCCGAGCGCGCGGCCAGGCGGCTCGCCGCCATCGTCGAGTCGAGCGACGACGCGATTGTCAGCAAGGACGTCAACGGGATCGTAACGTCGTGGAACAGTGCGGCGGCGCGCATGTTCGGGTACTCGGCCGCGGAAATGATCGGCAAGTCGATCCGGATCATCGTTCCTGATGACCGGCAGACGGAAGAGGACCAGGTGCTCCTCTCGATCCGGCGCGGCGAGCAGGTCGAACATTTCGAGACGATCCGGAAGCGCAAGGACGGGACGCTGGTGCCGATCTCGCTGACCGTCTCCCCGATTCGTGACGAGCGCGGAACGGTCGTCGGCGCGTCGAAGATTGCGCGCGACGTCTCGGAGCGCCTGCGCTCCAATGCCGAGCGGGCGAGGCTGCTGGCGAGCGCGCAGGAACAGGTCGAGATCACCGAGAAGCTGAACCAGGTGGGAGCGGTCGTGGCCGCGGCGCTCGACCGCAACGAGATCCTGCGCGCGGTGACGGATGCGGCGACCGAAGTCACCAGGGCCGAGTTCGGGGCGTTCATCCACAACGCCACCGACGAGCAGACGGAGGACAACCACCTGCTCTATACGCTGTCGGGCGCCCCCCCAGAAGCCTTCGAGAATTTTCCGCCACCGCGGGCGACCGCGATTTTCGGCCCGACCTTCCGGGGCGAGGGGATCGTGCGGCTGGCGGACGTGACCAAGGATCCGCGGTACGGGCAGAGCGGGCCGTTCCACGGCATGCCTCGCGGGCATCTGCCGGTTCGCAGCTATCTCGCGGTGCCGGTCAAGAGCCGAAGCGGCGTCGTGCTCGGCGGTCTGTTCTTCGGCCATTCCACGGCAGGCGTGTTCACCGAACAGCACGAACAGCTCGTCTTCGGGATTGCCTCGTGGGCATCGCTGGCGCTCGAGAACGCCACCCTGTACCTGGGCGTGCAGGAGAGCAACCGCCTCAAGGACGAGTTCCTCGCCACGCTCTCGCACGAGCTGCGAACGCCGCTCAACGCGATTCTCGGCTACGCGCGCATGGCCCGTTCGGGCCTGATCACCGGCGCGAAGCTCGCCAGGGCGGTCGAGACGATCGAGCGCAACGCCACGTCACTGACGCAGATCGTCGAGGACGTCCTGGACGTCTCGCGAATCATCTCCGGCAAGATCCGCCTCAACGTGCAGCCGGTGGACATGCCGAAGGTGATCCGGGACGCGATCGAGGGCATCATGCCGGCGGCGGACGCCAAGGGGGTGCGGATCGAGGCGATCGTGGATCCGCGCGCCGCGCCGATTGCCGGCGATCCCGAGCGCCTCCAGCAGGTCCTCTGGAATCTCGTGTCGAATGCGGTCAAGTTCACCGGGCGCAACGGCAAGGTCCAGATTCGGCTCTCACGCGTGAACTCGCACGTCGAACTGGCGGTCAGCGACACCGGGATCGGCATCCCGCCGGAGTTCCTGCCGCACATCTTCGAGCGCTTCCGCCAGGCCGATTCCGGAACCACCCGCGAACGCGGCGGTCTGGGCCTCGGCCTGGCGATCTCCCGCCACCTGATCGAGATGCACGGCGGGACGATTCATGCGGCCAGCGGCGGCGCCGGGCAGGGAGCGACCTTGCGCGTCAAGCTGCCGCTGATGATTGTCCATCCCGACGTGGACCCCGAAAAGCGCGAGCATCCTCACACGTCGAGCCCGGGCCTCGACATTCCGGTCCCGAACCTGCACGGTGTCCGCGTCTTCGCGGTGGACGACGATCGCGACGCGCTCCGGCTGGTACGGGAGATTCTGGAGGCAGCCGGCGCCGAGGTCTTCACCGCGGATTCAGCCGCCGAAGCGCTCGACGGGCTCGCCGCTGCCCGGCCCGACGTCCTGATCGCCGATCTCGGGATGCCCCGGATGGACGGCTTCGAGCTGATTGCGCGCGTCCGCCGGCGCGCGGATCCCATGGTGCGCGACCTTCCGGCCGCGGCCCTGACCGCGTACGCGCGCTCCGAAGACCGCGCCAAAGCGCTGCGCAGCGGCTTCCAGATCCACCTGTCGAAGCCGATCGATCCCGGGGAGTTGATGGCCGCGATCGCCGCCCTGACGAGGCGCGCCGCACCGACCGACCCGCCCGAGCGGTGAGACAGGACGACGAGATCCGCGGCTGCGTGCGGTAATCTTGACAGATGCTTCGACCGACCGACGACCTGCGCATCACGCAGGTCCGCCCGCTGATTCCTCCGGCCATTCTGCTCGAAGAGATTCCGATCACCGAGTCGGCCTCGAACCTGGTGGCGAACACCCGTGCCGCGATCGCCGATGTCCTGGAAGGGCGCGACCCTCGGCTCGTCATCATCGTCGGCCCCTGCTCGATTCACGATCCGCGGGCGGCGCTCGAATACGCGCAGCGCCTCCAGCCCCTGGCGGCACGCTACCAGGATCGGCTGATCGTCGTCATGCGGAGCTACTTCGAGAAGCCGCGGACGTCGGTCGGCTGGAAGGGGCTCATCAATGATCCCGATCTCGACGAGAGCTTCCACATCAACAAAGGGCTGCGGCTGGCGCGGAAGTTCCTGCTCGACGTCAACGAAATCGGCGTGCCGACGGCCTCCGAGTTCCTCGACACGCAGATGCCGCAGCACATTGCGGACCTGACGTCGTGGGTGGCGATTGGCGCGCGCACCACGGAGAGCCAGGTCCATCGCGAGCTCGCCTCCGGGCTGTCGATGCCGGTCGGATTCAAGAACAGCACGGACGGGAACACCCAGACCGCGGTGGACGCGGTCCTCTCGGCGCGATCGCCGCACTGGTTCCCTTCGGTGACCAAGCAGGGTGTCGCGGCGATTTTCGAGACCACCGGCAACGCCACCGGGCACGTGATCCTGCGCGGCGGCACGCGCACCGGCCCCAACTACGACGCCGAGCACGTCACCGAAGTCTGCGCGCAGCTCGCCGCGAAGCAGCTGCAGCAGACGGTGATGATCGACTGTTCACACGGGAACAGCCGCAAGGATCACCGGCGGCAGATCGAGGTGGCGGCGTCGATCGCGGAGCAGGTCGCGTCCGGTTCGTGGTCGGTGTTCGGCGCGATGCTCGAGAGCCATCTCGTCGAAGGCCGGCAGGACTACGTGCCGGGCAGCCCCTCGGTCTACGGCCAGAGCATCACCGACGCCTGCATTTCCTTCGCGCAGACCGAGCCGCTGCTCGAACAGTTTGCCCGGGCGCAGCAGGCACGGAAGAAGTGATCGGCCCAGGAAGGTCACTAGTCACCCGCGAAAATCGCGGCGATGATCAGGAACGCGGCGAATACGCCCCCCGCGCCCGAAGCGATTCCGATCCCGACCGTCTTGGCCAGGTTGGGACCCGCCGTGTCCAGTTCGACCCTCGCGATCCGATCGGCGGCAAGGGCCATCGGCGGCTCCGGAATTCGGGTCCTCGGCTGGACCACGATGCCCCCGGCGTCGGCTTTCATCAGTGTGCCGGAGATCGTGTCGCCGCCGGCCAGGGCGACCCGCACGCGCGCGCCGATCGGCAGGTGCGTGACGTAGGCGGCGAAGAGGGCCGGATCGACGCGGGCTGGCACGGCTGGCGCCGCCGCCATCCGACCTCCGGACGTGCCGGCGCACCCGGAACACAGCAGGGCGGCACAGAGCAGTGCGCTGACGAATCGCTTCATGGAATCCCCCGATTGAATGGTGACGTGATGCCGCTTCGCGCCTGACACGCCCCGCCGGCGGGCGGTTCGAAGCGCCCTCGCTAGAAGTCCACGCCGAGGCCAAAACGCACCTGCACTTCGTCCACGCGGCGGCGCGCGAGCATCCGCAGATCGGTGCGGAAGAACGCTCGCGGCGTCATGTACGCCTTGAAGCCGACCTCGGCGAACGGCCGCACCCGAAGGCGAGTCTCGGGACCGACGATCTCCGCGGGCCGGATCGGCCGGGCCCCACCAGGCTGAGGTCCGTAGGCGATCACCGGATCGACGCGTCCGCTCGTGGTTTCCCAGTTGAGATCGGCGCCGGCCGCGACGTGCGGGTGAAACCAGGCATTGCGAAAGAACTGGTACTGCTGGGCGACCGCGACACGCCGGGTGCTGAACCGGTACTCGGCGCCGGCCGAGCCGATCAGGCCTTCGGCGCGATAGGTGTTGTAGGTCCAGAATCGGACCCGGTTGCTCGCGCCGATCTCGAGCTCGGTCTTGTGATGGTCGGTCCAGTACCGGCCGAACACGCCACCGCCGTAGGCGCCGCGGTTGTACCAGTCGTTGCGGGAGTCGCCGTCGGACAGATTCGACTTGTTGACGTTCTGCCAGGCGGCGAGCCCGGTGAGGTCATGACGGGGAAGTGCGGCCTGCGCGAACGCCGGCGGCGATGCGCCGCCGAGGGTGATGCCGCCGAGGAGAATGAGCAGAGCCGTGCGCTTCATACCCCGTAGGGCGCAAAGCGCGGCGAGATCGGCTCACGGCCCCGGGCTCGAGGTTACCGGATGGGGCGTCCGGCGTCAGGCCGCAGGGCGTTCCAATCCAGCCCCATCCATGCGGCCATGGTCGCAGCGGCCTGGTTCGTATGCAGGGGCGCCTGCCCCCGCCACTCGCCGCGCTGGGCCATGCGCGGCGTGATGAACGCCATCCACACGTCCTGGGCCCCCTCCACGGTCGCACCGTGATTGCGCCACTCGGCGGTGGTGTGTCCGCGGCCATGATCGGTCGTAATGAGGATGTGCGTTCTGCCGCGGTACTCCGGCTGCGACTGCAGCCAGGTCCACAGCTCCTGGAGGAATGTGTCGTAGCGCGCGTACGCCTGCAGCACCCGGTCGTACCTGCCGTCGTGCGACCAGTCATCGGTTTCATCGAAGGCGACGTAGAGCACGCGCGGACGGGCTTTCTGCAGATGCGCCATCGCAAAGCGGAACGTGTAGACGTCGTGGCGGGCGCTGTCCCACGGCGTGGGCGTCTCGGTCTGCAGCCTGCCGAGCGCGCGCACCTGCGGATCCGGATCATCGAACGGCTTGAACCCGGCGTTCACGGTGAGCGCCCCCGGGGTGTGCTCGACGATGGTGTTGAACACTTCCCAGGAGGCGAAGGCGGCAGCCTGTGAGCTCGATAGACCCAGCCGGGTCTTCAACTGTTCGAGGACCGTCACATACGGGTTCTGGATGGCGTCGTTGCTCTTGATGATGTCGTCGTGCGCTTCTCCAAGCAGGATCTCGGCATAGCCGGGGTAGGAAAAGCGATGCCGGTTGGTGACCGTGACGGTGCTGCCGCTTCGCGGATTGCCGGCAATCGATCCGTAGTCGGCCATCAGGGTGCCCCAGAAAAACGGCATCAGCTTCTGGCGCCGCGCCTCAGGCGTCGCGGCCCAGAACTGCCGGTAAACCGGCTGCTCCTCCACCTGCTTCTTCGCTCCGATGGACGCTTGCAGCACGTCGCGATCGAGGCCGCCGAAGATCTCCTCGGTGCGCGCGCCGTCGAACGTGATCAGGATCAGGGCGTCGGCGGTTGGGGTTGAGCCCTGGCGCGAGTCGGCGGGCGCCGTGAGCCCGAGGAGCAGGCACGTCATCAGGGCGAGCGACTGTGATTTCATCATGTGTTTAGCCGAGAATGCCGTGGTCCACGTGCTTCCGGGTCCCACCGCCACTGTTGCGTGCCGGCGGCATGCAGGTCGCCGATGTGTTCGTCAGCGCTGATGGGCACGGACTCACTGCCCGGACAGCGCGTTGAGAACGCCATAATAGGCCGGCTTGCGAGCATACTGCGCATCGAAGAGCAAGGGGTCGTCGCCGGAGATCCAGGTGTGCGCGTCGGTGAAGCCCCAGAAGGTCACGCCGTCGCAGCGCGGTTCCATCACGCAGAGCCTGACGATGTCGTGGTAGGCGGTCTTCTGGACATCCAGGCGCGCCTCCGGCGTGCCGCCAACGTTGCCGATGCGGACGTCCATCTCGCTGATGTTGACCCGAAGCCCCAGGTCGGCGAGGCGGCGCATGTTGGCGGCGATGCTGGAATCGGACGGCCGCCCGTTCGCCGAGACGTGCATCTGCAATCCGACGCCGTCCACCTGGACACCCTGGGCTCGTAATCCGCGCACCAGTTCGTAGATGCGATTCGACTTGGCGTTCATGCCCTCGCCGCCGTAATCGTTGTAGAACAGGAGCGCCTGCGGGTCCGCTTCGTGAGCCAGTCGGAACGCATCGGCGATGTACTGGTCGCCGAGCTTCTGCCGGAACACCGTATCCCGTAATCCGCCGCCGTCGTCGGCCACCGCTTCGTTGACGACGTCCCAGGCCAGCACCCGGCCGCGGTAGTGATCCGCGACCACGCGGATGTGATTCTCGAACGCGGCGCGCAGCTCGGTCGCGGACAGCGCGTTGACCCACCCTGGAACCGAGTTGTGCCACACGAGCGCGTGCCCTTTCACGCGCATCCCCTGGGAGTCCGCATACGAGACGATGGCATCGCCGGCGGAGAAGTTGCTCGCTCCAGGGCTGGGCTCGAGCGCGTCCCACTTCATCTGGTATTCGGCGGTGATGTAGTTGAACTCGCGGTCGACGACGGCGCGGTAGCGCGCATCTCCGATGAACCCGGCCTGGATCGCGGTGCCGACCAGCTTGCCGCGCGCCACGGCCGCGATCCGCAGCGCGTCGAGCGTCGAACCCGGTGGAGTGGGGGTCGGCGTGGGACTGGACGGGGAGCCGCCGCCGCAGGCGGCGCAGCCGAACAGGGCCGCCATCGCGACTCGAAGCCACCTCTGATCGAGGCCCGCTTTCTGCATCGCTCGATTGGAGCATAAAACCGGTGCGCCCGCCTCAGGCGGAACAAACTCCGAACCCGGCCGCCAGGGCCTGCGTATGGGTAAACGCCCGGCGAATCCTTGCCTCGCGTCGCGGCACCCAGGAGGAACGGCGTGATCCAGACGATCATCGGCGATGTGCGGCTCGCCGCCAGGATGCTCGGCAAGAACCCGGTATTCACGCTGGTCGCGGTGCTGTGCGTCACGGTCGGGAGCGGCGCGTTGACGACCATCGTCAGCGCCACCAGTGCCTTCCTGCTGCGGCCGCTTCCTGGGGCGAGTGACGGAGCCAGGCTGGTCTCGGTCGATCGGCGAAGCCAGGACTCGAGCGAGGGCGTGTCCGCCTCGTACGAGTACTACGAGCACTTGCGTGAGCGCGCCCGGACACTCGACGGCGTCGCCGCATGGAGCAAGGTCGATCTGTCGATCGCCGTCGATGGTCAGGGCACCTCGGTCTATGGCAACATCGTCAGCCCCAACTACTTCGCGGTCCTCGGCGCGCGGCCGGTGCTCGGACGCTTCTTTGATCCAACCGAGGGCCGGACCCCCCTGGCCGACCCGGTGCTCGTCGTCTCGTACGGATTCTGGCATTCGCGCCTCGCCGGCGCGACCGACGTCATCGGCCGGACGGTGGGCGTCAACGGTCAGCCGTACACAATCATCGGCGTCGCTCCTCCCGGGTTCCGGGGCGTGTTTACCCCGATTGAAACGAACGCCTGGGTCCTGCTCGGCATGCAGCAGCAGCTGCGCCCCGGCCGTGACCTCTCCGGGAGTCCCTGGCTCCGCGTGTTCGGACGGCTCGCGCCCGGCGTGGATCGGGAAGCAGCCCGCCGGGAACTGACCAATCTCACCACCGAATACATCGCCAACGCATCCGAGCCCGCCGGGTACCGCGCCTACAACGCCGCGCGTCTGTACGGCCTGACCGGTCTGCCCGAGGATGCGAGCCGCGCGGTCGGCGGATTCATGGGGCTGCTCCTCGCGGCGGCGGCGCTGGTGCTCCTGATCGCCAGCGTGAACGTGGCCTCGATGCTCTCCGCCCGCGCCGTCGGACGCCGCCGCGAGATGGCCGTCCGCGCGGCGCTCGGCGCCGGACGGGGCCGGCTGGTGCGGCAAATGCTGACGGAGAGTGTGCTCCTGTTCCTCCTGGGCGCGGGCGGGGGCGTGGTGCTGGCGCTGGCCGGCACGCGCGCGCTGGAGCAGATCCCGGTCCCCTCCGACGTACCGCTGTCGATGCAGTTGTCGCCCGATCTTCGCGTGCTCGGCTTCTCGCTGCTGGTTTCGCTCGTGACCGGCGTGCTCTTCGGGCTGATGCCGGCCTTCCAGGCGGTCCGCCGCGACATCAGCTCGCGCCTGCGCGCCGATTCCGCCGGGGGTGCGTCGGGCGGCACCTCGATCGGTCGCATCCTGATCGTCGGCCAGCTCGCGTTGTCGCTCCTGCTGCTCGTCGCTGCCGGGCTGTTCCTGCGTGCGCTGGATCGCGGGCACCGGATCGAGCCCGGGTTCGACCCGTCAAACGTGGCGACCGTGTCGCTCAACGCCGAGTCGTGGGGATACGATGAGGCCAGGGCGAGAACGTTCTACCGCGCGCTGCGCCAGCGTATCGCGGTGCTGCCGGGTGTGAGTGACGTCTCCTATACCGGCGTCCTGCCGCTCACCTGGGGCGGCAGCGGCAGCAGCATCCAGGCCGGCGAGGGAACCGGCAGTGCGGCGCGGATTCCGATCGGTCTGGTCAGCGTGGACGCCGGCTACTTCGCAGCGCTGCGGCTGCCGATGCTGCGGGGGCGCGGGTTCGACGACGGCGACGACGCCCGGGCGCCGGGCGTGGCGGTGATCAACGAGACGCTCGCGCGGCGGCTCTCAGCGGATGGCGTCGCGCTTGGACGCACCTTCGGCTTCGGCGGCAAACGCGTGACCGTGGTCGGCATCGCACGCGACGCCAAATACTCCAATCTCGGCGAGGCGGCGGCATCGTTCGCCTACTTTCCGCTGGCGCAGGCGTGGCAGCCGAACCAGGTGCTGCTCGTCCGCACCGCGGCTGACCCACAGCGTCTGGAACCCGGGATTCAGGAAGCGATCCGATCGCTCGATCCGGCTCTGCCTCCTCCCGCGGTGATCACCCTGCAGCGGGCGACCAGCATCGTCCTGCTACCCCAGCGAATCGCCGCAATGGTGACCGGCGCGCTCGGCACCGTCGGGCTCCTGCTGGTCTCGGTGGGGCTCTACGGGAACATTTCGTACTCGACCACCCGGCGCACTCGCGAGATTGGACTGCGGATGGCGCTCGGCGCGCCGCGGCCGCGCGTCATCCGGATGATCGTGCAGGACGGCCTGCGGCTCGGGATCGTCGGGGTGGGGATCGGCCTGCTCCTCGCGGTGATCGGCACCCGCCTGATGGCCGGCTTGCTCTTCGGCGTCAGCCCGATGGATGCGCTCACGTTCGCGGCGACGTCGGCGCTGCTGACGTCGGTCACCGTGTTGGCCAGCTACCTGCCGGCGCGCCGCGCTGCGGACTGCGATCCGATGGCTGCGCTGCGCTCGGAGTGACCCCGGGGCGCGGCTGCCGCCCTCGCTGTTCTTCCGCCTGAAGGCGGAAGCCACGGGTGGGGCCCTTGGTTTGTATGGACTGATGGCCTGTGCGGTCGTCAGCCGCACCCGCGAGATCGGTATCCGCATGGCGTCGGCGCCCCCGCGCGCGACCGTGCTGTCGGCCGAAATGCGCGCCGCGTTGCGTCTCGTCACCGTCGGCCTCCTCGTCGTGGTCTCGGCGGCCGTCTACCTGCCGGCGCGCCGCGCCTCGCGGGTGGATCCGATGGTTGCCCTTCGCCAGTAGGCGCACTAGAAGTACAGCTTCACCCCCAGCTGAATCTGGCGGGCAGGGAACGCCGACGTGATCGTGCCGAATGCGCTCGACGAGCGGTTGCCGTTCGCGGTCTGAAAATTGGTCCTGTTGAACAGGTTGAAGGCCTCGATGCGCGCTTCGATGCGGCGCGCATCGCCCTGAGGGCCGAACGCCTTGTGCAGCCCGAGATCCATCTGAGAGAACGGCGTGCCGCGGGCGGCGTTGCGCGGCGCGTTGCCGAACGGCTGCGTGATGTCGGTCGGAACGACCACGGTGGCCTGATTCAAGTAGTTGGTGACGCCGCCGTCCGGGGTCAGCGGATCCCCGGACAGGTTCGGACGATAGGTGACCGTGCCGCCGACGCTGAACGCCGCCGAGGGGGAATACGACAGGTTGATCGGCACGCCGCTCGTCATCGTGTTGATCCCGACGACGCGCCAGCCCCCGAGGATCCCCTCCATCAGCGGATTCATGCCGGAGGCGAACTTCCGGCCCTTCCCGAACGGCAGCTCCCAGACCACGCTGGTCGTGTTGTTGAGCGGCTGGTCGTAGCCGGATCGCCCGAACTCCGCCGCGAGGTTGCGGTAGTTGACGCGGCTGTTGTCTCCGTTCTGCACTTCGAGGTGGCCCGAGGCGTTGTCGCGCGCCCGCGACCACGTGAACGAGTTCAGGAGATACAGTCCGCGCGTGTAGCGCCGCTCGACCTTCACCTCGAGCGCGTGATAGTCCCCCTTACCGCCGGCGAACGCCGCCTGGATTTCCTGGAATCCCTGGATGGGACGGCGCGCCTGTAGCGAGCTGTTCTCCCCGACGGCGTTGGGCCGCGCCTGGTTGAAGTCGCCGAGGATCAGGATGTCGCGGCTCTTGTTCCCGACGTAGCCGAGGTCGACGATCAGGTTCGAGAGGATCTCGCGCTGCACCGACGCGTGCCAGCTCTGCACGCTGCCGGTCGGCGTGTCCGTCGGGATGTAGTTCACTCGCACATTCAGCGGATTGAAGCTGGCCGGCGTCGTGAACCCCTCGGGATATCCCTGCTGCGTCGTCCGGAAGCAGGTGGTCGGGTTGGCGTTGCCGGCGCACAGCCCCTGCGTCGGCAGCTGGTTGATGTTCAGGCCGACGACGTGCGGTCCGTTGAACGAGAGGAGGTTTTCCCCGCCCATCCGGTTGAAGTGGATGTAGCTGATGCCGTAGCCGCCGCGGACGACGGTCTTGTCGTCGACGGCCCAGGCGGCGCCGAGGCGCGGCGCGAAGTTGTTGCGATCGGGATTGACCAGCGCCCGATCGTAAATCGAGCCGTTTTTGGCGCCGATGAGCGTGTTGGTCGCCGGGTCGAAGTTGGTGAGGAAGTTGTCCTTCTCGTACTGCGGCGTCGCGTACTCGTAGCGCAGGCCGAGGTTCAGGGTCAGCTTCGTGGTCGCCTTGAAGTCGTCCTGCAGGTAGCCGAAGTGCATCCGCTGCCGGAGGTTGGCGACGAACGGGGTGATGATCCCGTAGGAGCTCCGCAGGCCGAGCATGAAGTCCGCGAGGTTGTAGGTCGCGGG
>JBDTSX010000051.1:0-13369 GCA_039930925.1 Acidobacteriota bacterium
CGGCTGATGGGCGCGAAGGTGCCGGCGTTGTATGGTCCGTCAGCCGACGACAACCGCTTCAACTAGATCCCGCAACCCGTCGATCCGTATCACAGGAGGCAGAGTGGCGAAGCGAGTGTCCCGGAAACACAGCAGCGCGCGTGCGAGCGTGAAGAAGACCGGCGCTCGGCCGGCAGCGAGCACATCCGCGCCGAGGCGGAAGGCCGCCCGCCGGCCGGCGGCAAAGGCCGCTGCCAAGACCGGATCGAACCGGCTGAAGAAGGCGGGGCGCGCGGCGCCCAAGACGAAGACGGCACGACGAAAGACCGCCGCCCGCGCCGCAGCGTCTCGATCGTCACGCAAGCGGCCGGCACGGCAACCGCCCTCGGCGCTGTCTTCGGCTCGCGCCGCCGTGGTTGGCGTGGTCGCGGGGGCGGTCGCCGCGGTCGCGGACCGGCTGCCCGGACGGGCCGCGGGCGTGGATCCCATCGCGCTCCTGGAAACGGATCACCGCCGGTTTGAAGATTTGCTGAAGCAGGGGGAAGAAACAACCGCGCGCGCCGTGAAGGGGCGAACGGCGCTGCTCGACACGCTCACCGCCGCGTTGAACGTGCACGAGCTGATCGAGGAGAAGGTGCTCTACCCCGCTCTCAAGTCCCACCCCGAAGCCAAGGACATCGTCCTCGAGGGATTCCAGGAGCACCACGTCGCCGATATCCTCGTAAAGGAGCTGCACACGCTCGCAAAAGACGACGAGCAGTGGGGGGCGAAGTTCAAGGTCCTCAAGGAGAGCCTCGAACACCACATCCAGGAGGAAGAGAGCCAGATGTTCCGTACCGCCCGTGGGGTGCTGAGCCGCGAGGAATTGCGCGAGCTCGGCGCGCGGATGGCGGAGATGAAGGCTGACGCGGAGGGCCGCTCGTAGTCGGTCACCCCCGGCCCGGCCCGATCGGCCCGGGCCGGGGACGCGACCGTCTACTTCCCTGCCTGATAGAACTCGTAGGTCATCTTCCACGCCGTGTCCTTCCCCGGTTCGATCCGCAGATCGATATAAGCTTCCGGGCAAATGGTGAGGCCTGCCGACCAGAACTGGAGCTTGGCGATCGGCCGGTCGCCGGTCTGACGCACACCCGCGCCGGTCTTCCGATTCTCCAGGCGGAAGTCGAAATCCGAAGGGCTCGCGCCGAAGCCCTCCACTTCAGTGAACAGCGTCTGCCTGCGCTCGAACGGCTTCAGGTAGACGACCTCCTTCCCACGAATCTCGACGAGTCCCTCGAGCGGACGGCTGGCCCTGGGCACGAACGGGAACCGGACGACGAAGTCGGGGCCGGTCGGCTGCCGGTCGAGCATGAAGAAGTCGTGGTTGTAGACGCTGGTCGCAATCGTCTTGCGGCCGGTGTTCACCAGCCGATGCTCGAGCACGAGCGAGTTGCCCGTCAGCCGAAGCTTCTTGCGGTACACATACCCATAGCCGCCCGTGTCTTTCAGTTCGTGCACGAACTCGATCCAGTCGGCACCCTTCTCGACCGACCGGGTGCCGGGATCGACGATGTCGTAGGTGGCGAAGCGGCGGTAGGCGGGCTCCTCCGGCTTCCTCACGGCGCCGACGCCGATGCGGACGAAGCTCTCACCCGGCTTCGCTTCGTCATAGCCCAGCCCGGCCTCGCCCGTGAGGAACTCCTCGACCGGCCCGGTGATCGCGTCGTGCAGTTGCGGGTCGTAGCGCTCGAACCACTGGCCGAAGTAGCTGTGGCCGTTCCATTCCAGGCTGGCGACCACCCCCGCCCAGTCGAATCGTGTACCCCGGTAATACCCCTGCTGTGCGTCTGGCAGATAGATCTTCGCCCGGATCCCGGAGCTCGCAATCTCCGCCTGCGGCGGGGCGGCGGGGAGTTGGCCCAGGAGCAGAGCGACCGCAATCAACCAGCTTTTCATCATCGGAACCCTTTCACGGGCTCAACCCGTTTCATCAGCGTCAAGCCGGCCGCGAGCGCCACCGGCATCAGCAGTCCGATCCCCACGAAGACCGGAACATAGCTGTGCGTGGCGTCCAGGGTCCGCCCGACGGCCCAGGTACTGATCACCGAGCCCACCGTCGAACCGGTGCCGGCGATGCCGTAGACCGAGGCCACCGCGCGCGGGGGAAAGTAGTCGCCGGCCAGGGTATGGACGCTGACCGACCACCACATCCAGAAGAAGATCGCGGCGCTGATCAGGCCGATGGTCCAGAAGAGCGAGTGCGCGAACACTGCGAAGATGCCGATCGGCGACAGCAGCGCGGACACGACCATGATCGTCTTGCGGGTGCGATTGACACTCCAGCCGGCCCGCTGCAGCCGCAGCGTCACGTATCCGCCGACGAAGTTCGAGAGGTCGGCGAAGAAGAATGGAATCCACGCGACCCAGCCGATCGCGGCGAGATTGAGGCCGCGTTCGCGGGTCAGGAACTCGGGAATCCAGAAGATGTAGAAGTACCACAGCGGGTCGGCGAGGAAGCGGCAGACGAACACCGCCCAGGTCTGGCGGTAGCGCAGGAGATCCAGCCAGCGAACGCGATCCGCCGGTGACGCCACGGCGCGCTCGGCCTGGTCCATCTCCGGGTGGGTCTTCCGGAACCACTGGAACAGTCCGACCCAGATCAGTCCGAGCCCGCCGGTGCAGAGGAAGGCGGCGCGCCAGCCGAAGCGCAACGTCACCCACGCGACCAGCGGCGGCGCGATCATCGAGCCCATGCTCGAGCCGCTGTTGCACACGCCAATCGCCAGCGTGCGAGCCTTCGGCGGCACCCAGGTGGCGATCGCCTTGGCGAACGCCGGCCACCCGCCGGCTTCACCGAGCGCCAGCGCGCCGCGAAAGAATCCCAGGCTGACCGGACCGGTCGCGAGCGCGGTGGACATGCCTGCGAGCGACCACCAGCTGACCGCCAGCGTCAGGCCGCGTCCCACCCCGAGGCGATCGAGTCCCCAGCCGGCGAACGCGTAGGCGACCGCATAGGTCGCCAGGAACGCGTTCAGAATATTGGCGTAGTCGCTGTTGGTGAGATGAAACTCGGCCCGCAGCGTCGGCGCCAGCACCGAGACCACCTGGCGATCGATGAAGTTGATCGTGGTTTCGCCGAGCAGCAGCGCGACGAGAATGATCAGGCTCCGCTGCGACAGGACCGCGCGGAAGGGCTGGGGGCTTTCGACATCCGCGGCCGGCTGGCTCACCTGCATGCGGGCACTAATCCTGAAGCGCCAGCGCGATGATGCTCGGGCCGGCGGCAACCGCGATGTACTGCTTGCCGTCGAACACGTACGTCATCGGTGACGCCCTCCAGGTCTGGTTGGTCTGGAAGCTCCAGAGCGGCTTGCCGCTCACCGCGTCCACCGCCATCAGCGCGCCCCCTTCCTCGCCGACGATGACGAGACCGCTCGCGGTTGACAGCGTCCCACCCCACGAGTTGGCGGGCCCCGGCTGCGGCAGTTCCCAGACGATCGCGCCGGTCCGGATGTCGATCGCCTTGAGGATCCGCGCCGGCGTGGGATCGGACGCGGTGCGCTGCGATCCGCCGAGATAGGTCTTGCCGGTCTGCCAGTCCCCCTGCTCGCTCTTCGTATAGACGCTGCACTTCTCGAACGTCTGGACGTAATAGAGGCCGGTCGCGGGATTGAACGACGGCGAGAACCAGTTCGTGGCTCCGTCCTGCGACGGGCAGACCTTCGTGCCGGCTGGCGTCGGCTCCTGGTTGGGCAGCTTGATCGGACGGCCGTCGGTCCCGATGCCGCTTGCCCAGGTCAGGTTCCTGACGAACGGTTTCGCGAGGAGCAGTTTGCCGTCGCGGCGGTCGAAGACGTAGAAAAATCCGTTGCGATTGGCATGGAGCATCAGCTGGCGCGGCTGCCCCTGCCACGCCCGGTCAACCAGGACGTAGGGCTCGGTCGCATCCCAGTCCCAGAGATCGTGCGGCGTGAACTGGTAGTGCCACTTGAGCTTTCCGGTGCTGCGATCGAGCGCCAGGATACTGTCGGAGTACAGGTTGTCGCCGCCACGATCCTGCCCGTCGTACTCCTTGCTCGGATTGCCGACCGGCCAGTAGATGGTGTCGAGGTCCGGATCGAAACTGCCGGTAAACCAGGTCGGGGCTCCGCCGTGCTCGATATCCTTCCCCTGCCAGGTTTCCGATCCGGGCGCGCCGGCTTTCGGTACGGTGGAAAACCGCCAGACCTCCTTGCCGGTCTCCTGATCGTGGGCGGCGACGAATCCATTCGCGCCGTGCTCCCCGCCCGCGACGCCGGAGATGATCAGATTGCCGGCCGGCAGGGGCGCGCCCGAGGCCGCATAGTTCTTGCGCCAGTCGTCGAGCTCGGTGTCCCAGAGCAGCGCGCCGGTGAGCCGGTCCAGGGCGATGATGTGCGCGTTGTCGGTTTCCATGAACACGCGACCGCCGGCGACCGCGACGCCGCGGTTCGCGCTGCCGCCGGAGACGTTCGGGGTCCGTGCTCGCTTGTAGTGCCAGACCTGGCGGCCGCTGCCCGCGTCGAGCGCGAAGCATTCGTTGGGATACGCCACATACATCATGCCCCCGGCGACCACCGGCGTCACTTGCAGCTGCCCAGCGCCGGGGATCGTGAACATCCACTTCGGCGCGAGGCGGGATACGCTCGCCTTGCTGATCTGGGTCAGCGTGGTGTAGCGATTGCCCCCCGGCCCGCCGTTGTAGGTCGGCCAGTCCGTTTCCGATGTGACCTCACGATAGCGCGCGCCCGCTCGCCGCAGCAGATGCACGCGCTGGTCGTCGGACCGCAGTTGAAGATCGTCGAAGCCTTCGCCGAGCACCTGGCCATCCAGCTGTTTCCCGTCGGCCAGTTGCACCGTCCGGCGCGGCGCCGGCGTGGTGTCGGCGCGACGCTCGATGGTGCGGAGGAACTTGACCATCGCGGCCGTCTCCGCCTCGCCGGCCGGATTGGGGGGCATCCCCCGCTCGGGAATCCCGTCATGGATCAATTTGATCAACTGCTGATCGTCGCGCGTCGGCAGCCGCTGGGCAATCGGCGGACCCATTTCCCCGCCGTTCCCGTCGGCGCCGTGGCAGCGGGCGCAACGGCTTTCGAAGGCACGTCGACCCGGATCGGCGTCCTGCGCGAGCAGCGGCGCGGCCATGACGAGGGCGCCGAGCAAGCCGGCGGTGACAACTCTGATACGCATATTTTGGGGCTGAAGGCTGAAGGCTGAGGGGGTCAGATCCGGCCAAACTGTCTGACGGCTTCCTTGATCGAGCGGAACTTCTCGATGAACGGCAGCATGCGGTGCTCGGTGTCGTCGAGCTCCTGCGATTTCTTCAACACCTCCGGCGCCCTGCCGCGCGGCACCACCGCAACGCCGTCTTCGTCCGCGGTGATGATGTCGCCCGGGTTCACTGCCACACCGGCGCAGGTCACCGGGACGTTGACGCCGGTGACGCGGTAATGATTGATCGTGGTCGACGGCGCGACGCCGCGGCTGAACACCGGAAACTGGAGCTTCCGAATCTGCGGCGTGTCGCGGACCGACGCGTCAATCACCGCGCCGGCGAAGCCGCGGTACTTCATCGCCGTGGCCATCAGGCCGCCGATGCCGGCGAAGTTCGCGCCATCGTCGAGCACCATCACGTAGACGGAGCCCGCCGGAGACGCATCGATCGCGTCCAGCATGCCCTGTGATGCCGCCGCGCCTTCCTTGTGCTCCTCCTTCTTGAGGAGGACCGTGACCGCCGGCCCGGCGAACTTGGCCGCCGACAGCGGCCGCATCTCGTGCGACATGTAGGCACGCTCGCCGTAGAGCTGCTCCATCGCGTCCGACACGGATGCGACTTCCACCATGCGGAAGCCCTCGATCAGGGGATCGCCGGCCGGCTGGGCCATGACCCAGCCGGTGCTGACGACCGCGGCCAGGGCGGCGAGGGTGAGGGCGGTTGTCCGCGTCATGCGAGATGTTACTCCGTGGGGCTATTTCGGGGTGTTCCGGCGAACCTCTTCGAGCCGCTTCTTGAGGTAGTCGTCGTACTCTTTCTTCAGCGCCGGATCGGTGGGTGTGCCGTAGATCTCGCTCGACTTGTACTTCCCTTCGTCGAACTTCTTGCGCGTCCACTCATCATGGATGTGCACCACGTCGGCGTCGTCGACCACGCGCTCGACCAGCGCGGGAGGAATGAAGTACACGCCTTCCGAGTCGCCGAAGACGAGGTCCCCCGGCATCACCGTGGCGTTGCCGATCCGCACCGGGACGTTGATGCCGCTGATGATCACGTTGGTGAGGAAGCTGGGATGCGCGCGCCGGAAATACGCCGGCATGTCCATCCCGGAAATGCCCTCGAGATCGCGAATCGCGCCGTCCACCACCAGTCCGGCGCCCCTGGTGGCCTTCATGATGTAGTAGAACAGGTTGTCGCCGACGATCGTGCCGCCGTCGCCCTGGCCGAAGAGATCGACGACCAGCACGTCACCAGGCTGGAGCATGTCGATCGCCGTCTGGTTGTTCATGCGCGGCAGCCCGGCGGCTTTGGCCCGGGCGGTGACCACGCTGTCGAGATCCGGACGCAGCGGCATGAACTGGAGAGTGAACGCGCGCCCGACCAGCTTCGTGCCGGGGTGGAGGACCGTGAACCCGTCCGCATACTGATTGCGGAACTGCTGCGCCGGCAGGATCGCGAAGACTTCCTCGGCCGACAGCCCGCGCGCCCGCGCGATCAGCGCATCCGGCACCTTCGGCCGGCCGTCAGCGAAGCGCTCGAACGGGTTCTGCGCGGTGAACTCGATCATCTGTTCTCTGGTGAGCGTGAACAGCTGCGCCCGCGGCACGGCGGACATCGCCACCATCGCCGTGCCGATCGCCAGTACCAGAATTGCCGGGCGCTTCATCGTCATCTCCCCTGTCCGTGCTGGATCCCGCCGACGGGGACACTCAATCCTGACTGTCCCGTTTGAGTGTCCCCCTTTACGAGACCAGCGCGGCCTGCATCATGGCGCGGGTGTAGCCGACATTGAACGCGTACCCGGTGTAGCCGCCGCCGCCCGGATATTGCGATCGGAAGTTCGGGCGTTCGCGGTCGTAGTCGATGCCGCGCGGATGCTCTGGATAGACCAGCCGGGTGTACTTCTGCTTCACCAGCTCCTTCATGACCGCGAACATGTCGTTTTCCCCTTCGTCGATGAACACCTCACTGTAACGCTCGTAGGGCTTCTCGACGTTCACGTTCCTGAAGTGGACGTGGTTGATGCGATCGCGCGACGCGAAATACCGGCACACCTCGACCGGATCGCCGCCCATCTCGCGGGTCACGCCGCAATCGAAGGTAATGCCGTTCGACGGGCTGTTCACGAGGCCGACGAGCTTTTTCCAGCCGTCGATCGTGCCCATGATCTGATGCGAGCCGCGGCTCACCGGCGCCGGAGGATCGTTTGGATGCAGCGCGAGCCGGACGCCGGCTTTTTCCGCCTCGGGCACGACCGCCTTGAGGAAGTAGGTGATGCTGGTCCACATATCGTCGAGCGAGTGCGCCCCCTCTTCCGGGAGCGGCGGCAGATCCTTCATGCGCGCGTAATCGAACCCGGTCCACCCGGCGCCGGCGCGGCCAGTCTCTTCGAAATAGCCTTCCATCGCGCGGTGCGCATACCAGTTGTACTCGACCACCGGCAGACCGACCCTGCCGGCGGCGCGAACGGACTGGATCACCTGCTCGATATCCGCATCCTTGCCGGGCCGGTTGTAAATCGCGTTGTTGAACCCGGAAATCATCAGGTTACCGAGCGTGAGCCCGTTGGCGTGGAGCCGGTCGATCGTCGCTCTCAGTCCGCTCTCGTCCCATGGGATGCGCGGACCGCCGGACAGCACGTGCTCGACGCCGAGCTGACGGATCCTGCGCGCCGCCGCCGCGGCCGCTTCCGCGGGCGTGGCCCCCTCCGGGGCGCCGCCCAAGCCGGCCTCCAGACAGATTTTCGGCGTGTCCCGGCCTTCGAACCGCGGCCGGCTGAGAGCCCGCGCCTCGGCCGGCGTCACTCCCGATCCGCCGAGTGCGTAGGCAGCCGGAATCGCCAGGGCGGCGGCGCCGGCGCTCTTGAGCAGCGTTCGTCGTGATGGTTTGGCGCTCACGGAGAGTCCTCCTCAGTCTGCGCAGCGGGATCCGGCCGGGAATGCGGGTGCAGCGCAGCATAGGCGCGCCCGTGCCGGGTGGTCAAGCGTCGCCGACCGCCTGTCCGAGCCCGATCAGCGAGAGCGCTCACTCCCGACCCGACGGCCACGAGAGACCCGTTCGAACGGCAGTACACTCGACGTCAGAATGAACGACGACTCCGACGGCGCGGGTGAGGTGGCGGCGCCACCCACGCTCAACCTGCGCGAGATCCTGAACGGCGCGTGCGTGCTGGCGCCGATGACCAAAGGATCGAACCTGCCGTACCGGCGCCTCTGCGTCGAGCTGGGCGCCCGGATCACGATGAGTGAGATGACCGTGGCGCGCCGACTCAAACAACGCCGGCGCGGGGAGTTCGCGCTGATCCGCCGGGCGCCGGAGGAGCCATTCTTCGGTGTGCAGCTCGCCGGAAACGATCCCGAGGAGATGGCGTGGGCCGCGGAGCTGGTCGAGGCACGCGGCGCCGACCTGGTCGACATCAATCTCGGCTGCCCGATCGATCACTTCACCCGCAAGGGCCTCGGCGCCGCGCTCGGACGACAGCCCTCGCGGGTTCGCCGCATTGTCGAGGCGATGAAGCGCCGCGTGCGGCACATCCCCGTGACCGTCAAAATCCGCCTGGGATGGACCGACAAGGACCGCAATTATCTCGAGATGGCCGCGGCGGCGGTCGACGGCGGCGCGGATGCGATCTTCGTCCACGGGCGCACCCGTCAGGCCCGCTACACCATGGCCGCTGACTGGGATGCGATCGGTGAGGTCGCGGCCGCCGTCGCCGTTCCCGTCGTCGGCAACGGCGACCTGCTGTTCCCCCAGGAAATCGCCGCGGCAATGGCGCGATCGGGATGCGCCGGGGTGATGATCGCCAGGGGTGCGCTGATCAAACCGTGGGTCTTTCGCGAGGCCGCCGCCGGCTACGAGCCGCTCTCCGCCGACGACCGCCTCGGGATCTACCGGCGCTACGTCGAGCTCGCCCGGGCACACTGGGGCGACGACGAATACGCGACGGTGCGCATTCGCGAGTTCCTGCTGTGGCATCTGGGCTTCTGGTGCCGCTACGCGGCGCGGCGTGAAGACGGAACCTACCCGTCGATGCAGCAGCGGCAACCGCTCGAACGTGCCGCGCCGCTCGACGCGTTGCTCGCGCGAAACGACGAAAGCGCTCACGCCTACCTGGCCGACAGCCTGCTGGCGGGGACGCCGGTGGATCCCGGGGCGCCTGCACCCGCGGCGGCGCGGGGGGTGGATGACGACGCCGTCGAAGCGGGCTGATCCTGGCTGGATGCGGACTCCCATGACGGGCGACAACGCGTTGACATGATGGGCGACAACGCGTTGACATCTGATGCGTGATGCGTGACCATCCACCGATGCGTACGACCCTTGATTTGGATGCCGACGTGCTTCAAGCGGTGAAAGAGCTGGCACAGTTGCGGAACCGCACCGCGGGCCAGGTCCTGTCGGACCTGGCGCGCAAGGCGCTCGAACCCGATGTCAAGGGCAGGATGACGATCCGGAACGGCGTCCCATTGATGCCGCGGCAGACGTCCGGCACCGCGAAGATGACGATGGCCACGGTCAATGCGCTGCGGGACGCACCGTGAATGGCCGTCGCGCTGCTCGACGTCAACGTCCTCATCGCCCTGTTCAACCCGGAGCACATCCATCACGATGCGGCCCACGACTGGTTCGCCGACAATCGCGACGATGGATGGGCGACCTGTCCAGTCACCGAGCAGGGCGTGGTCCGAATTCTGGCGAACCCGGTCTACTGGCGTGGTGCGGGCCGGTGCGCCGACGTGCTCGATCGGCTGCGCCGGTTCTGCGACAGCGGGCAGCATCAGTTCTGGCCCGACGCGGTCTCGCTCCGCGACCGCAAGCGATTCAATCTCGGGTACCTCGCCGGCCATCAGCAGCTCACCGACACGTATCTTCTGGGCCTGGCACACAGTAACGGGGGGCGTCTGGCCACCTTCGATCGCGGCATTCCTCTCAGGGCGGTGATCGGCGCGAAGCGGGAGACGCTGGCGGTGATCGAGGCGGTCGCCTGAGCGTCGAGCACCACCGTCGCCAACAGCCGCGGCGCGGGAACGCCGTCTCGGACCGTCCGCGGACCGCAACGCGCTGGCATTTCCGAAGGGACCCCATGGACTCGCCCGCCCGATACTCGCGCCGGGATGCGCTCAGGACGCTCGGCGCCGCCGGCGCGCTGAGCGCACTCGATTCCCGTCGGTTCCGCCCCGAGTCCACGCGCCTGCCGCTTCCGCAGAACGCCGCACCGGTGACGCACGGTGATCAGCTGGAAGCCGGCGCCGTCGCGAGAAATGACGCCTCCGTCCTGGCCCTGCTCGCCTCCCAGATCACCGATCGAGACAGCCCGTGGCGCGGCAGCATAGCCGACCAGTTCGGCCTGCACTCCGCCGGGTCCGCCGGCGGCGCCGCCGAGACTCTGACCGCGGCGGTCGTGCATCCCGGTTCCGCATTCCACGGCGACGGAGCGCTGGTCGAGCGCATCCGGCTTGCCGCCGGGTTTCTCGAACGGTCGCAGAGTCCGCAGGGAAATATCGACCTGCTCTCGACCAACTTCAATTCCCCGCCCGATACCGGCTTCGTGGTCCACGGGGTGGCGACGGCGGCGGCGATCGGCCGGCGGCACGGCCGCGGCGACATCACCGAGATCCTCCGGCCGTTCCTGGTCAAGGCGGGTGGCGCGATGGCGGCTGGAGGCATCCATACGCCAAACCATCGCTGGGTGGTCTCCTCGGCGCTGGCGCAGGTCAACGAGCTCTTTCCCGACCCGCGCTTCGTCCGCCGGATCGATGCCTGGCTGGCCGAGGGCATCGACATCGACCGCGACGGACAGTTCACCGAGCGCAGCACGCTCGTCTACAACGTCGTCTGCGATCGCGCCCTGGTGGTGCTGGCGTCGAAGCTGCATCGCCCTGATCTCCTCGAGCCGGTCCGCCGAAACCTGCGCGCACTGCAGTACCTGCTGCATGCGGATGGCGAAGTCGTCACCGAAATCTCGCGGCGCCAGGATCAATTCACCCGCGGTGGTGTCGACGGCTACTGGTTTCCCCTGACCTATCTGGCGCTGAACGATCAGGACGGGCGGCTCAGTACTCTTGCCGCGCGCTCCGCGCCGGCAGGCGCACGGCTCTCGGCGCTGCTGGAGTATCCGGACCTCCTCCAGCCGCTGCCGGCGGCGCAGCCGTTGCCCGACAACTTCGAGAAGCCATTCCCGGACGTCGGCATTGCCCGGATCCGGCGGGGGCCGCTCAGCGCCACCCTCGTGCTCGGCGGGTTCAGCCGCTTCTTCACGCTGCGCCACGGAGACGCCGTGGTGGACGGCGTCCGGTTCGCCACCTCGTTCTTCGGTAAAGGACAGTTCATTCCTGACGCGGGCGAAAAGACCGCGGCCGGCTACACGCTCCGACAGGTGCTCGAGGCCCCCTACTATCAGCCGCTCGGCAAGATCGTCACCGCCGAGACATGGAGTGCCGCCCGCGCGCAACGCCGGCAGACCGAGGTGTGCCGCCTGGAGCAATCGGCGCACGTCGTCGAAACCGCCCACGGCTTCAAGCTCCGCGTGCGATCGAGCGGCACCAGCGGCGTACCGCTCGCAATCGAGATCTGTTTCCGTGAAGGCGGACGGTTGGAGGGGTGCCGTCCGATCGCCGCGGCGCCGGGCAGTTTCCTGCTGGAAGACGGTACCGGGATCTACCGTGCCGGCCGCAGCGAGATCCGTTTCAGTCCCGGCGCGGCGCCCCATCAGTACACCCAGGTGCGAGGGGCCGAAGCCAAACTGCCCGGACTGAGCGTCTACCTCACCGGCTACACGCCATTCGATCGCACGATCGCGTTCGAGTGCGCATAGGGGGTTCGCCGGCGAAGTAAGATCAACGCCAGTGTCACTTCTGATTGCCGACAACGTCAGCCGGACCTACACGGTTGGCAACACGCCGGTCCACGCAGTGGCCGGGGTCACCCTCACGCTCGACGCTGGAGATTTCGTGGCCCTGGTCGGACCATCCGGCTGCGGCAAGTCCACGCTCCTCCACCTCTGCGGCGCGATGGACCGTCCCAGCGCCGGGACGGTGCGGCTCGAATCCGCCGTGCTCGATCGACTCGACGATGACGAGCTGACGCGCATCCGGCGCGAGCGGGTGGGCTTCGTATTCCAGTTCTTCAACCTGCTCCCCACGCTCACGCTGCTCGAAAACGTCGAGCTGCCGCTGCTGTTGAGCGGGCAACGGCCGGCCGCCGCGGAGCCGGCCGCACGCGCACTGCTCGATCGCGTGGGGCTCGGGCCCAGGCTGCACCACTATCCGCCGCAGCTCTCCGGCGGCGAGATGCAGCGCGGCGCCATGGCGCGCGCGCTCATCCATCGTCCCGCGCTGGTGATTGCCGACGAGCCGACCGGAAATCTCGACTCCGAGAACGGGCAGCGGGTGCTGGCGCTGCTCACCGAGCTCAATCGGGAGACCGGCGTGACGATGCTGCTCGCCACGCACGCTCCGGATATTGCCGCGGCGGCCAAGCGGGTCGTCCGCATGCGGGACGGACGGATCGAAGCCGAGAGGCCGGCCGGTGCGCCTCTTTAACTGGTTCATTTTCCGCCGCGTGGTCCGAGAGCCGCTCCGCTCGGTGACGACCGTGCTCGGGATTGCGCTCGGCGTGGCCGTGATCGTCGCGATCCAGCTGACCAATGCCAGCGCGCTCGCGGGATTCGAGACGGCGCTCGACACCGTGTCAGGGAAGACGTCGCTCGAGATCGCGGGACCCGGAGTCGGTGTCGATGAGGAGCGCCTGCCAGGTCTGCTGTGGCTGCGGACCTACGGGGAGGTGGCGCCGATTATCGAGGGAGAGTTCGTGCTCAGGCGGCCGGGCGCGCCGACGGAGACGCTGCGCGTGCTCGGGGTGGACATGCTCCGGGACCAGTCGTTTCGCGACTATCACCTGCTCGACTGGGGAGAGGGACGCGGCGAGGCGCGGCCCCAGGACTTTCTCGGGCTCCTGATCGATCCCGCCTCCGCAATCCTGACCGCCAGGTTTGCCGCCCCGCGCGGGATCACGGTCGGATCGACGGTGGCGGTGAATGTCGGCGATCGCGTGGTGCGGTTGACGGTTCGCGGGCTGCTGAAGGACGAAGGACCGGCGAAGGTCTCGGACGGCAGGTTCGCGCTGATGGACATCGCGGCGGCGCAGCAGGCGCTCGCTCGCTTCGGGCGCGTCGACCGG
>JBDTSX010000052.1:0-13347 GCA_039930925.1 Acidobacteriota bacterium
CGTCGACAACGTCGGCGACAAGCTCCTGGTCACGACCAATCGCGGGGCGTCCAACTGGCGGGTCGTGCTGATCGACCCCAAACATCCGGACGAGGCCAACTGGAAGACGGTGCTGCCCGAGCGGGCCGAGCCGATCGACAGCGTCAGCACGGCCGGCGGCAAGTTGTTTGCGACCTACTTAAAAGACGTCGCGACCAGGGCCTATGTTTACACCCTGGACGGCAAGCTCGAAAACGAGATCGCACTGCCCGGTCCGGGGACCGCGAGCGGCTTCGGCGGTCAGCGCGATGACACGTTCGTGTTCTACGGTTTCAACTCGATGAACGTCCCGCCGGCGATCTACCGGTACGAGATCGCGCCGCGCCGCAGCCGCGTATTCCGCCAGGCGAAGGTGCCCGGCTACAATCCCGCGTCGTTCGAGACCAAGCAGGTGTTCTACACCAGCAAAGACGGCACCCGGATCCCGATGTTTCTCGTCTACCGCAAGGGACTCAAGCTAGATGGCAACAACCCGACGCTGCTCTACGCGTACGGCGGATTCAACATCGTCACCGCGCCGACGTTCAGCGCGGCGCGGCTGGCACTGCTCGAGCAGGGCTTCGTGTACGCCTCGGCCAACCTGCGCGGCGGCGGGGAATACGGCGAGAAGTGGCACCGGCAGGGCATCAAGCTGAAGAAGCAGAACGTGTTCGACGACTTCATCGCAGCGGCGGAGTGGCTGATCGCGAACCAGTACACCTCGCCGGCCAAACTGGCGGCGCAGGGAGGCTCGAATGGCGGCCTACTGGTCGGCGCGGTGATCAACCAGCGTCCTGAGTTATTCCGCGTCGCGATCCCCCAGGTCGGCGTCATGGACATGTTGCGGTTTCACAAGTTCACGATCGGCTGGAACTGGATTGCCGACTACGGATCGAGCGACGACGCCGACGAATTCAAGGCGCTCTACGCCTACTCGCCGCTGCACAACATCAAGACTGGCGTGAAGTATCCCGCGACGCTCATCACCACCGCCGATCACGACGACCGCGTCGTGCCGGCGCACTCGTTCAAGTACGCCGCGACCCTGCAGGAGCGGGCCAGCCACGAGAATCCCGTGCTGATTCGCATCGAAACCAAGTCGGGCCACGGCGCCAGCAGCCTGACCAAGCAGCTTGAAACGACCGCCGATATCTACGCCTCCACGCTCTACAACATGGGTATTACGCCGACCCGTTCAGGAGCCCACTAATCGGTTACAGGTTGTCGGCATCGCAATCGGTCGCTCGACGAGCCGCCCACGGACCGCTGTGAAGCCCGCTCCGTCGGCTACGACAGGCCCAGCAGCCGGGCGGCGTTGTCGCGATACACCTTGCGCAGGATCGGCTCCGGCAGGCCAACGCCATAGATCCGCCACCGCCCCTGTGGCGGAGTCGGCGCCGGCGCGTAGTCGAAATACTCGTCCTCGGTCTCGAGGAACCGAAAGTAGATCTCGTACAACGCCTGGTTGAAGACCTGCTGCGGCGTGTCGGTGCCGTGCGGAATCGCGTCGGTGCCGAACAGAATGCGATCCTGATACCTGTCGAAGAAGCGCCGTGCGTTACGCGGCTGCCGTCCAAGCTCGCCGATGCGCGCCCCGATCTCCACGTTCATGTTGGGATAGCGGTCGAGACACTCGGAGACATAGCCGAGATCCTCCGCGTTGTGCCCGACGTGCAGCGCCACGAACGTCGTCTTCGGATGGCGCGCGAACATCCGGTTGCGGGCCTCGAGCAGCTGGCGATTCGACGGGAAGTCGCGGCCGTGGAACGACCAGTCGGGATGGTTGTTCAGCTCCTCGAAGCGCTCGTTGAACCGATCGGTCGCCAGGAAGAACGCTTCGGGGTCGCTGACATGAATCGCGACCGGCATGGCCTTGCCGGCACATGCCTCCCACATGGGATCGAAGCGGCTGTCGTCGATCGCCACCAGCGGCCCCGAGGTAATCCGTTCGCGGAGATACAGCCCCAGTGTCTTCAGCACCTTGAGGCCGCGCGCGCCGGCCTGGTGGGCGCGTTCGACATCCGCAGCCTGCTCGCGCGCGTAGTTCGGCTCGTTCAGCTGGGCGTAGCGGGGCTCGGTGAAGGTGACGAACCGGCCGGGGTGCGGTGACTGGTAGCGCTCGATGCTCTGCGCGAGGCCGCTGCCCACTCCACCGGTCAGATTCACCATCGTCTGGAGATTCACGGCATCCATCACCTGGAGCAGCTCGGCGGCGGGGGCGCTGAACCTGACTTCCTCCCCCTGCGGGACGCCCGCGGTGCCGCGGCGAAAGCCGAGATGGGTGTGAAAGTCGATCACCGGGAAACGGGCGCGTGCCACCCGGGTCACCGGCACCTTCAGCATGCTGCGCGGCTGAAAGTCCTTGAGCTCCAGCGGCATTGGCGTTGGCGCCGGTTGCTGAGCGGCCGCGGCGGCGGTTCCGATTCGTGCTGCTGCCGCCGGAACCGCCAGCGCGGTCCCGACAGTTGAAAGCCATTGACGACGGTTCATCAGATGTTCCTTTCCGGCTCGATGTGGTGCGCAGGTTCCGGCGAGACGTCGCAGCATGGTACTCGCAGCGGCGAATGTCGGATAGTCGGCGACGAGGGCTCGACGGTGATGAGGGGCGGCGGGTGGTTTCCGCGTGCTGGATCGCCGGGATCGCGGAACGGGTTGGGGAACGGCGTTCAGAGACGCACGACAGCCACCTGTCTTGAACCGGAGAAAGGGAGGACAGAAAATTCCCGGGTTTCGTGTTCAGGACAGGTGAGCGTCGCCGCGATGTCATGCAGGTTCCACGCTCACCGCGCGACAGCGTGCGATCGCCTGCGAGCAGCACGTCCACCAGTTCGTTCAGCGGTTTCGCGGTCTCCAGCCGGAAGGCCATCGGCCCCCGGATCCCGGGCCGCTCCGCGGGACGTGTGATGTGGGACACCCGGGTGCGCCGTTGCAGAGTGATCCGGGTGACGCGGATCGGTCGCAGGTGGATTCAGGGTGCGCGGCGGGCGTAGCCGTCGTGGGCCATGCGCTGCCCCATCTGGTGATAGGCGCTCTCGTCGTCCGGGGCGAACGTCGCCAGCCCGTCGACGTAGCGGTTGTACATGGAGAAGGCCGCGGCAATCAGCACCGTGTCGTGGAGCTCCAGGTCGGTTGCGCCTTCAGCGCGGGCCGCAGCGATGTCGCCGCTCGTCACCAGCTTGCCGTCCTGCTGCACCGCCGCGGCGATCGTCAGGAGCGCCTTGAGCTTGGACGATACCGGCGCGGTCCGATAGTCGCGCCGCACGGCGTCGACGAGATCGTAGTTGCCCTCGAGGTGGTGCGCCGCCGCGGCGCGATGGCTCGCCTGGCAGAATGCGCAGTCGTTCCTCGACGACACGAACGTGGCGATCATCTCCCGCTCGCCGCTCGTCAACGTGCTCGGCCCGCGGAGGAGGACTTCGGCCAGCTCGCGCATCGGTTTCGCGGTTTCGGGCCGGAACGCGAACGGACCGGTGATGCCAGGGAGACCTTCCGGTAACGGGATGTGTGCCACTGCTGTTGCCTTTGGAACGAGAGCGCGATTGTAGGTGGCGCCGAGCGGCGGGCACAATAATGCAAATGAACTAGCGTCGTCGACCTGGAGCCGGATGCGATCGAGGAAGAGCGGGAGTGGCTGCGCGGCGGCGGCTATAATGGGCCGTTCCGAGTCATTGTGATGCGCACCCCAGTCCACGGCCGGCCTCCGACCGCGGCCCTGCTCCTCGGGTTGCTGATCACGCTCTCGACAGTGGTCGCGTATTCGTGGTACGTCTCCGCGCAGATTTCCGGGTTACGCGGCCTGCAGACCGATCTCACGGATCGGAACCGCAAGGATTCGCTTCAGCTGCTGCGGATCCAGAACGACTTGAATCAACTCGCGCTCGCGATGCGCGACATGCTCGACACCAGCGAGCGCTATCCGCTGATCGCGTGGTCGGCCCAGTTCGCGCGCATCCGCCAGGATCTGGACGATGCGATGAAGCGCGAGGAGGGAGTGGCGCTGGCCCGGCGGACGCCGGAGCAGGTGCAATACCTGACCAGCGCCGTGGCGCAGTTCTGGGATGCCGCCGGACGGATCTTCGATCTCGCGCGCGGCGGGCAGGAGGAAGAAGCGCGGGCACAAATCCGGCTGTCGCTCCAGGCCCGCCAGGCGGCGCTCGCGTCCGCCGTCGCGCGCCTGCTGGTGCAGAACAACGCGAGCGAGGAGCAGACGGCGCAGCGCGTCCAGGACATCTACGGGCGTGTGCTGCGCCAGGTCTACTGGTTCCTCGCGGCGACGCTGGCGGCGATCGCGGCGACCGGGCTCGTCATGATCCGATCGAACCGGCGTCTCTTCGCCGAGCTGGCGCGGTTGTCGGATCAACGCCGCGAGCTGGCGCAGCAGCTGATCGCCGCGCGGGAGTCCACGCTGCGCGAGATGGCGCGGGAGCTGCACGACGAGTTCGGCCAGGTGCTGACGGCGATCGGATCGATGCTCGGCCGCGCTGCGCGGCAGCTGCCGGATGGTTCGACGGTGCGGGCGGACCTGCAGGAGATCCGCGTCATCGCGCAGGACGCGCTCGACAGCATGCGCCGGCTGTCGCAGATGCTCCATCCGTCGATTCTGGAGGAGCTCGGGCTCGAGAGCACCGTGGACTGGTATCTGTCGACGGTCGAGAAGCAGCTGGGCATCCGGGTGGAGTACGAGCACGGCGGTTCCCACGCGGTGGTCGATGACACGACCGGGATTCACGTCTACCGTGTGTTGCAGGAAGCGCTCAGCAACGTGGCGCGCCATTCCGGCGCGACCAGCGCCCGCGTCCGACTGAGCTGCGACGCGACCGGCGTCGAGCTCGAAGTCGAGGACCACGGCAAGGGGCTCGAGGCCGACCGCTCGCGCCGCGGACTGGGTCTCGTCGCCATGCGAGAGCGCGCCGAACTGCTCGGCGGCACCCTCGAACTGATCCGGCCGCGAGAGGGAGGGACGCTGGTCCGCCTCAGAGTGCCCCCCGCGACGTCTGCGCTTCACGCGTGAGACATGAACGCGAGGACGGAAACCGGAACCGGAACCCGAACCGAACCCGAACCCGAACACCGAACCCCAACCGAACCAACCCTAAAATCCTAAAACCCTAAAACCTAAAACCCCCCGCCCCCATGCCTGACAAAATCGCCGTGTTGCTCGTTGACGATCACGCCCTGGTCCGCCGCGGCTTCCGTCGTCTGCTCGAAGACGACGCGGCGATAGCGGTCGTGGGAGAGGCGAGCAGCGGCGAGGAGGCGATCCGGCTGGTCGCGGAGCTGAAGCCGGCCGTGGTGGTGATGGATTGTGCGATGCCGGGGATGAGCGGGCTGGTGGCCACGCGCGCGATTCTGGCGAGCTCGCCGGACGTGAAAATCCTGATGCTGACCATGCATTCGGAAGAGACGCTGGTGCGCCAGGCGATGAGTGCCGGGGCGCGGGGGTATGTGCTGAAGAGCGCGCTCGACCTCGATCTGGCGGCGGCGATCACGCGCGTCGCAGCCGGGGAGACGGTGCTCGATCCGGCCGTCGCCAACCCGGCGCCGCGGACCGGCGCGCGGAACCTGCTGACGCCGCGCGAGCTCGAAGTGCTGCAGCTGATTTGTGACGGGCTCTCGAATCGGGCGATTGCGGAAAAGCTCGACCTCAGCGTGAATACGATCGCCGTCCATCGCACCAATATCATGAACGCGCTCAACGTCCACAAGACCGCCGAGCTGGTGGTTTATGCGATCCAACATGGGCTCGTGAATCCGCTGTGAACCGCCGGGACTTCATCGCCTCCTGCGGCGCCGGCCTTGCGGCCGCTGCCTGGCCGTGCGACCTCGGCGCGCAAGCGCAGGACGCGATCGGCTTCCGCCTGGTGGACGTCACCGCCGCGTCCGGGCTGCAGTTCCGCCACAACAACGGCGCCTACGGCGGCAAGCTCCTGCCGGAAACGCTCGGCGCCGGCTGCGCGTTCATCGATTACGACGCGGACGGATGGCAGGACATCCTGCTCGTCAACGGGATGGACTGGCCGGGGCACATGCGGCAACGCTCGACGCTGCGGCTGTATCGCAACAATCGCAACGGCACGTTCACCGACGTCACCCGCGCGGCGGGACTGGACGTTGAGATCTATGGCATGGGGGCCGCGGTCGGCGACTTCGACAACGATGGTTTCCCGGACCTGTTCATCACCTGCGTCGGGCAGAACCGCCTGTTCCGGAACACCGGCAAGGGCACGTTCGTCGATGTGACGCGCGCGAGCGGTCTCGGCGGACGCGAGGCCTTCAGCACGTCGGCGATGTGGGTGGACGTCGACCGCGACGGTTTTCTCGATCTGTTCGTCTGCAACTACGTGCGCTGGTCGCCAGAGCACGATGTCTTCTGCAGCGTCGACGGCAAGCGGAAGTCCTATTGCACGCCGGAAGCCTACCGCGGCGAAACCTGCTGGCTGTTCCGGAACCGCGGCAACGGGACCTTCGAGGACGTGACCGCGACCTGCGGCATCTTCGACTCGAGCTCGAAATCGCTCGGCGTCGCGCTCGTCGACCACGATCAGGACGGCTGGCCGGACATCTTCGTCGCCAACGACACGCAGCCGAACAAGCTCTATCGCAACCAGCGCAACGGCACCTTCAAGGACGTGGCGCTCGAGGCGGGCGTGGCCCTCAGCGACGAGGGCAAGGCGCGGGCCGGCATGGGCATCGACGTGGCCGACTTCGCCAACGCCGGCGCCGCCGGTGTCGCGATCACGAACTTCGAGGGTGAACGGCTTGGACTCTATCGCGCACAGGGGCAGGGCCTCTACCGGGATGTGGCGGACACCGCGGGCGTCGGGGCCGCGTCACATAACCGGCTCGGCTTCGGCTGCGTCTTCGCCGATCTCGATCTCGACGGCTCGCTCGATCTGGTCGTGGCGAACGGCCATATCGACGACACCGTCCGGAACATCCGCGGCAACGTTGGCTACGCGCAGGCGCCGCATCTCTTTCTCAATCGGGGCAACGGCACCTTCCGCGACGTGGCCGCCGCGGCCGGCCCCGACTTCGCGCAGCCGAGAGTCGGGCGCGGACTCGCCTACGGAGACTTCGACGGTGATGGCGACGTCGATCTGCTGCTGACGACCAACAACGGCCCGCCCGTCCTCTTCCGGAACGATCAGGCCGCCGGCGCGCGCAGCCTGCGGTTCAGGCTGGTCGGCGTGAAGTCGAACCGCGATGCGATCGGGGCGACGGTGCGGCTCTTTCACGGCGGGACGACCCAGACGAGGGTCGTGAAGAGCGGATCGAGTTATCTCTCACAGTCCGAGCTCCCCGTCACGTTCGGCGTCGGCGCGCGCGATCGCGTCGAGCGCGTCGTGATTGCCTGGCCGAGCGGCCGGACCGAAGAGTTCCCGAATGTCGCGTCGGGCAGGGCCTACGTGTGCACGGAGGGCAAGGGGATCAGCGCGAAGTGATTCCGGTTTCGTGATTACGGACCCAGGATCGTAATCAGCGGCGACGGTGATTTCGCGCGCACCACGCGGCACATCGAGTTACGGCGTTTCGCCGCGGCATCCGGCTTGCGGGCCGTGCCTTGATGAATCCTCGGAGATCGGATCGGGCGATCCTCTTCACGGTTGGGGTCTGTGCCGCCGCCGCGCTGCTGGCCGGCACCGGAACCGCCCGAGCGGGCTGGGACCAAATCTCCCGTCTCTTGAGCCTGCACGGCAAGCCGGAGCCGGCCTCGGCCAACGTGCTGTCGGAGCATGAAATCGAGGGACTCGACGCGGCGTCGCCGCAGGACCAGGCGGAGCTGCTCCTCGAGCGCTCGATCAATCACTTCGTGGGAACCAACGAGCAGATCGCCGCGCGCGTGCGAGGCTGGCGTGGACGAATCACCCTGACCTCCAGGCTCGACAACCTGTTTCGGACCGCCATCAACTCCGACGACCTGCGGGTCAGGGCGGCCGGCATCGAGGTGGACCTCGCCGCGCGCAATCTCGAGAAGACCTCCGCCACGGTGGACCGGCTGGAGCCGGTGGCCCGGACCGGCGAGCAGGGCCTTCGCGCGAACGCCCTCTGGGATCTGGGGTTGATCGGCAACCGCGGCGTGGCGCCGGATCGGATTGAGCGGATCATCTCCAGCTCGTTGCGCGACCCGAACGAGAACATTCGCTACTGGGCCGTCGAGGGGCTGGCGTACCTCGGCACCGACGCGGTGATCGAGCCGCTGCTGGACGTGTTCCGCGACGATCCCTCCGGGAAAATCCGCGAGCGCGCGGCGTGCAGCCTCGCGCAGTCCGGCATGCTCAACGAGCAGCAGCGCTATACCGCGGTCCCGCGGCTCCTCGATTACACTGAGGACGGATCGCTCGACGCGGAGACGCGCACGTGGGTGTATCAGGCCCTGCGGGACATCACCGGCCAGACGCTGCCCCACGAGGGCGCCGCCTGGCGGCAATGGTACGCCGGCCGCAAAGGTCGATCCGCCGAGCGCGAGCCGCAGTAGGATCGACGACAGCGGACGCCGAGGCGACCGCCGGCTGGAACCGCAATCCGAACTCGAGGACGGCATGAGCGACGAGACCTGCTCCCACATCACGGCAATCACGACGGTCACCCATGCGAAGCAGTACGTCTGCGAGGAGTGCGTCAAGACGCACTCCAAATGGGTGCATTTGCGGACCTGCCAGACCTGCGGCGTGACGCTGTGCTGCGACAGTTCGCCGAACCGGCACACCACCAAGCACGCCCACGCCACCGGGCACCCGGTGGTGGCCTCCGCGGAGCCGGGCGAGCGCTGGCTCTATTGCTATCCCGACGACGAGACGGACGAATACTGATCCGTCGGCGGGACTCCGGCCAAGGCCGGACCCGACCGGACCGCGGAAGCCGGACACGACGAACCGTGCGAGCTCGCCGCGTCTACGGCCGGATCACCGTGCCGTCGAGCCGCCGGGTGGTGCCCCACGAGTAGTCGAAGTTCGGCGGCGTGTCCGTGACCGGATATCGTGCGGCCACCTTCTCGTCCACTTCAATGCCGAGCCCGGGACGCTCTTCGGCGAGCAGATAACCGTTCTTGATCTGCGGGCAGCCGACGAAGACGTCCTGCGTTTCCTTCGGGAAGCTGCCCCCTTCATGCACGCCGAAGTTGTAGATCGAGAGCTCCAGCGCGAGCTGGGCCGCGTGCGCGAGCGGCGACGCGTCACCCGGACCGTGCCAGGCGGTGCGGACGCCGAAGTACTCGCACAGCGCCGCGACCTTCCTTGCCGGACTCAATCCGCCGATCTGCGAGATGTGGATGCGGATGAAGTCGATCAGGCGCTCCTTGATCAGCGGCACGTATTCGTGCTGCGTGTTGAAGAGCTCCCCCATGGCAATCGGGACGGTACTCTGCTGCCGGAGCAGGCGGAAGTGGTCGTTTTCTTCCGGCGGGAACGGATCCTCGAGGAAGAACAGGTCGAACGGCTCGAGCGACTTGCACAAGTTGATTCCCTGGTTCAACGTGACCCGCTCATGCACATCGTGCAGCAGCTCCACATCGTCGCCCAGCTTGGTGCGCAGGTGCTCGAAGAACTTCGGCAGCATCCGTACGTAGGGGCCTGACTCCCAGATGGCTTTGGGATTGGTCGGGCCGACCACTGGATCGGCGGAGACCGGCGGGGCGTTCGCGGGACGGCCGGCGCCGCCACCCGCGCCATAGCCCGCATACCCGGGCGTCGACACCTGGACGCGGACATGGCGGAAGCCCTGCTCCATGGCCGCGCGGGCGCGGTCTTCGACTTCCGTGAAGCTGTTCCCCGCCGCATGGAAATAGCAGTCCGCGCCGTGGCGCACCTTGCCCCCGAGCAGCTGGTAGAGCGGCATGCCGGCGCGCTTGGCCTTGATGTCCCACAACGCGATGTCGACGCCGCTCATCGCGTTGAAGAGCACCGGGCCGTTGCGCCAGTAGGAGCTCATGTAGCTCGATTGCCAGATGTCTTCGATCTCGTCCACGTTGCGTCCGACCAGGAACGGCTTCAGGTACTGATCCAGTGCGGTCTTGACGACCAGCGCCCGCTGCGTGAATGTCGCGCAGCCCCAGCCGACGAGACCGGGCTCGCTGGTCTCGATCTTCACGACCACCAGCCGGATGCGGTTCGGGGCGGTCAGGATCGTCGTGACGTTGCGGATTTTCACCGGCGCGGTCCCCGCGACCGCCTGCGCGTAAGCCGGAGGGGCCGCCGGCGTCAGCGCCTCCGTCAACGCATCCTTCGACGCGATCAATGAGGCTCCACCGGCAAGCGAGAGCGACTGCAGGGCGTCACGACGGTTCATCATGGTCTGGCCTCTCAGAAGTAGGGCAGACTTCCGCCTGAAGGCGGAAGCCACAAGTCAGCGAGTGTGATCCGCGGCGTCCGCGACCGAATTCCTCCGTGGCTTCTGCCACTCAATATTCGACCTGTGGCTTCCGCCTTCAGGCGGAAGGGACACGATGTTCACTTCGCGCCCGCGGCCGAACTGGTGAATGCGTGCACCATGTCGGCGATGCCGACTTTGAGCGTCGCGTGCGCGATGCGGTCGAGATCAGCCTCGGGACCCACCAGATGGAACGTCCGGTGCACGTGCGTGTACTGCTTGCCGGGCGACAGATCGAGCGCGGGCGACGAGGTCTCGATTTCATAGAACGGGCCGAGCGGCGGTTTGCCCGGCGCCGGAGGGCCGTCGTTATAGCTGTTGATCACGTCCCCTTTGTACGGCTCGCGCTGAGTCTCCCACATCGAGTTCACGTACCCCGCCCGATCTGGCGGACGCGTGTACTGGAGCACCGTCAAGACATGCGCGGTGGCGTCGTAGCTGCCAGCGACCGGCTGCGCGCGGGATTGTGACAGGCCGATCTTGCTGCGGTACTGCCCGTCGGCCTTGAAAAACACCGCCGGACTCTTGACGATCAGCCGGTCCGCCGGGACCTTGCCGAAGTACGCGTCGTTGACCGGCGGACCAAGGGTCGATTCGCTGCCCTCGGTGAACGGGATGGCGATCGTCGTCTCCGGCGATGGGGTGAACTGCCCCAGGATCCAGACCGAGATCAGGCCGGACGCCGGTTGCCAAGGCGCCTTCCCGACATTCGTGACGGTGTTGGACGATTCGAACGCGACGGTGCGGACGCCGGCGCCTGGAGTTTCGCCAAGCTCCTTCTTGATCTCGTCCTCGCTCAGCAAGCGGACGGTCCGGTCTACTTCGAGGTCGAACTGCGTGCCCGAATAGTTCACGAGCGTCATCCGCTTGCGAAAGCGCACCGAGGCGGCCGACTCGCTCTCGACCGCCCACAGGCCCCAGTCGAACGGTTCGGGCGTCTGCCAGTGCTCGAGATCGAACGGATCGCCCGGCTTGAAGTAAAGGGCGTACTGTCCCCCCTCTGGCCCGAGCCAGAAGCGATCTTCCCCGCCGAAGACGTTCATGTGCGGCTGTCTCTGACCCGATTCAATCGCCGCGCGCCCAATCCATCCGAAGCTCGGCGCATCGGCGCCCCCGGTGGTGCTCGTCATCACCCGTCCCTGATAGCCGGGCGCGACCGCGACCTGCGCGCCACTGGCAGGGTCCGCCAGGAGGACGACGGTGGTGTGCTGCCGCAGGAACGCCAGGTCCGATGCGAACTGGCCGCTCGACGGCGTCGCGGCCGGCTTCGGCCCGCCGCCGCAACCGGCGAACCCGGCGCAGAGAAGAATCGCCAGGTAGGGGAAGCAGGAGAAGGGATGGGCAGGGATGGAGTGCAAGAGGTTTTAGGGGTTTAGGGTTTTAAAGTTTTAGGGTGAGCCGCTCTTCGCGATTGTCGATCAGGTGCGTCAGCTCGAGGAACATATCAGGATTGATCGCCTTCGCGTGGGGCAGAACGAAAGCTCTCGTTTCGTGCAAGTACCTCCTGACAAACGCCGCGTCGTGCACGAATCCGAGCGAGGTGATGTTGCTGATCCGATCCGCGAGCTTGAGGATCTTCGCCCGGCTGCTGCCCTGCTCCATGATCCGGCGGAGGTAGTCCTCCTTCGGTTCCCTGACGCCGTCGGTGGTGCGGATCGTCACTTCCATCACCAGCTGGTACACGGCGGGACCATCGGCGTCGATCCGGGCGATCTCCTCCTCGGTGACCCCCGGCATGGTGGGAGCATCTTCGAAGAGGTCGTGAATCACCGACGCCTTGAGCAGTACGGGATCAATCACCTTGTAGTCCAGCAGGATCCCCATCGTGCTGATCTGGTGCCGGAACATGTTGCTGCCGGCCTTTCGCTTGAAGCCGATCAGCGCCATGGCCTTGACGATGTACGGGGCCAGGGTGATGCTGCCCAGCGACCGCTCGAAGTTGTCCATGATGTTGCGGAATTCTACATCGGGCGGCCGAAATCACAAGAGCCGGCGCGCCTTAGCTGGTGAGCGCGGCCTCGCTCCGGCGTCCCGCCGGCGCCTCGCGGCGGGAGGGCCCGCGCTCGCCGATCTGCTGCCGCCACATCGCGTAGTACAGCCCCTTCTGCTCGACCAGTTCTTCGTGCCGGCCGGTCTCGACGATGTGGCCGCGCTCGAGAACGTAGATGCGATCGGCGTGCAGGATGGTCGAGAGGCGGTGCGCGATCAGCACCGTGATCGTATCCCCGGTCGAGGCGACGTCGCGGATGGTGTCGACAATCCCCTCCTCGGTGATCGAGTCGAGCGACGACGTCGCCTCGTCGAAGACCAGCAGGTGCGGGCGCCGCAGCAGCGCCCTGGCAATCGACAGCCGCTGCTTCTCGCCCCCCGACACCTTGACCCCGCCCTCGCCGATGACGGTGTCGAGGCCATGGTGCGCCCGCGCGAGCAGGTTGTCGCAGGACGCCCGGCGCAGCGCATCGAGACAAGCCTCGTCCGACGCCCCGGGGCTGACAAACAGCAGGTTCTCGCGGATCGTGCCGGAGAAGAGCTGGGTGTCCTGGGTGACGAAGCCGATCTGCGAGCGCAGCGCATTGAGATCGATCTCGGTTCCCGGGGTGCCGTTGTAGAGGATGCGTCCGGTCAGCGGCTGATACAGCCCGACCAGGAGCTTCACGAGCGTGGTCTTGCCGGCGCCGGACGGGCCGACGAACGCGATCGTCTCGCCCCGCCGCACGCTGAAGGAAATGCCGCTGACCGCGGGCGTGGACGCCGACTGGTGCTGGAAGCTGATGTGCTCGAAGGCGAGCGTGCGAAGCGCCTGGAGCGGCGCCGGGTTGACCGGCGTGGCTTCCACCGGCATCGCCATGATCGTCTCGTAGACGTTCAGTGACGCTTCCGTCTCGCGGTAGATGTTGATGATGTTGCCGAGCTCCTGCAGCGGCCCGAAGATGAAGAACGAATAGATGAACAGCGAGAAGAACT
>JBDTSX010000053.1:0-13190 GCA_039930925.1 Acidobacteriota bacterium
GACTTCGCCGTCCGCAGCACGTCCATCCCGTCGCTCCCGCCCATCTTCAGATCGCTCAGGACGACGTCGTACTGCCCCTCGTGGAGCTTCTCGATCGCCACGTTGCCGTTCGGCGCTTCATCCACCTCATGATGCGCGTCCGACAGCGCGCGGACGATGCCGCGCCGCAAGGAGTCGTGATCGTCAGCTACCAGAATGCGGCCCATGTCTGCCTCTCAATAACTCTGAACTTCAGAACGTTTCACGCCGACCCGACGTGGAGCTCCCGCCCGCCGGGTGTCCCGGACGGAAACGCTGCAACGCCGCGAGCCCGAAGCCGCCGACGAACCCCGACTGTTCACCAGGCGACCCGCTTGACGCGAAGCGAACCCAACTCGAACCGAACCGAACCGAACCAAACGAAACCAAACCAAACCAAACCAAACCGAACCGAACCGAACCGAACCGAACCGAACCGAACCGAACCCTAAAACCCGACCTACAACTGAAAACCTAAAACCTAAAACGTCTTCACCGAAACAACTCGTGGCTCCCACTGACCGGCAGCGTGACCCCGAACCGGGTCCCGCCGGATGCGCGGGCGCTGACGTCGATGCGCCCGTCGTGCGCGTCGACGATCTTCCGCACGATCGCGAGCCCGAGCCCGGAGCCCTGCGGCTTGGTCGTGAAGAACGGGCTGAAGATGCGCTCCATCACTTCGGCCGGCATCCCCGGGCCGTCGTCGGCGACCTCCACCTGGATCATCGGGACGGCGTGGACGTCGGACCCCCCGGCTGTCTCTTCTTCGACAGGCAGTGGGACGGCACTCAACCGGACGGATCCGGAGCCGCCGAGCGCTTCGAACGCATTGGTAAACAGGTTCGTGAACAGTTGACGGAGCTGATGCGGATCCCCCTGGATCGGCGGCAGATCTTCCGGCACCGCGACCTCGACGACGACGTCCCGTCGCGGCACCGTGCTGTCGGCCATCGAAATCGCGTCGCGGACCACATCCGCGAGCGAGATCCGCTCCACCTGGAGCCGGATCGGCCGCACGAAATCGAGGACTTCGACGACGATGGCGTTGGCCATCTTCGCCTCTTTGATGATGTCGCGGAGGATTGACTGCGCGTCGGGCGACTCGGTGAGCTGCCGCTTCAGGACGCCGGCCATCACTTCGATCCCGGCCAGCGGGTTCTTGACCTCGTGCGCAATCGCCGCGGCCATTTCGCCGAGGGCCGCCAGTCGATCGCGGAGGCGCTCCCGCTCCTCGAGCTGCTCGACCCGGGTCAGGTCCTTGAAGAAGAGCGTCGCCCCGGTGATCTGCCCGCTCGGATCGAGCACCTGTGACAGCGTGTAACCGATCACCTTGCCGGTGCTCTTGAGCCGCAGCTCCGCGCGGTTCGGAAGATGCGAGAGATCGAAGGCCCCCGAGACGATCCGGGAGACGTCGGGCAGGTCCTTGAGCACCTGCGTGAAGGGACGGCCGATGTCGGTCGTCCGCGGACTGAGGCCCAGGATGCGGTACGCCACCGCGTTCATGACCGCCACGTGGCCCTCGCGCGTGACGGCAAGCACACCGTTGCGAAGGTTCCAGACGAGGTCGCGATAGAACCCTTCAGGGACGGGTCCACCGGGGGCGGCTGGGTCTCGCGGCACAGCCGGCTGGATCCGGCTTCGCGGTTCGACCGGAGTCGAGCGGCGGGTGGCTGTCCGAGGTTTTCCGATCGGCATGGTTGGATCGGCCGACCGGTTGGTCCCCACCGGCGGCGTCAATATTGTAATTGTCCCGTCGATGGGGTCCAAGCTCTTTCTCATCTGATATTTACAGGCATGCCACCCTCGGAATCCCGACAGCCGTAGCGGGAGGACTGGGCGGTGGCGCTCGGGGATGGAGGGGCAAATGATGTGCCCCGGGGGGTGGGAGGCGGGCGGGATGAATTGCTAAGAAATTGCAGAGCCGATTGGAAAGAGTCGGCTCAGCTGATTACAAATCTGGTCGTGGATTACAAATCCGACTGCTGCAGCTCTTCCCACTGGTGCATCAGGTCGCCGATTTCCCACATCAGCGCCTGGTGCTTGTCGACAACTGGCTTCGCGCTTTCGTGATTGTCGTAAAAGCCTGAAGCCGTCATCGCGGTTTCGAGATCCTTGACCGCCTGCTCGCGCTCGGCGATGCGCCCCTCCAGATCGGCGATCCGCTTTCGGCGCGCATCCACCGTTTTCTTCGTGCGCCGCGCGTCGGCTTCCAACCGCTTTCGTTCGTCGTAGGAGCGCTCGTTGGGTACGGTGGCCGGGGTCGCGCTCGCAGCCGGCTGGTTCCGGGCCGCGCTCGCACCCGGCGTGCCGGTCGGCGGCGTCGATCCCGCGCGCGCCCCTCCGCCGTTCGACGATGAGCCGGCAGCGGGTCGTTGTCGCGGCGCGGGAGCCGGCTGGGAAGGTCCCTTCGCGGGCTGGTGGCGCCCGGTCGTCCCCGAGCCTGATCCGTGCGCGGCGGATGCCGCACCGGCGGGCGGGGCGTGACCCGATTTGCCCCGGACGTCGGACGGCGCGGCGGGCTGCTGCTTCTGACTCCAGAGAAACTCTTCGTAGGTTCCCGGGTAGAGCAGCGCTTCACCAGCGCCGATGTGAATCACTTTGGTCGCCAGCTTGTCGACGAAGTAGCGGTCGTGCGAGACGAAGATCAGCGTGCCGCCGAAGTCTTCGAGCGCCTCGAGGAGCACGTCCTTGGAGTCGAGATCCAGGTGGTTGGTCGGCTCGTCGAGGAGCAGCGTGTTGGACGGCCGCAGCAGCATGCGCGCGACCGCGAGCCGCGTCCGCTCGCCGCCGGACAGCACCCGCACCGGCTTGTCCACGTCGTCGCCCGAAAACAGAAACCCGCCGAGGATGTTCCGGATGCTCGGCACCATGTGCATGGGGGCGTCGCCGGCGAGCGTCTGATAGATGGTCCGCGTCGGATCGAGCCGGGTTGCCTCGTCCTGCGCGAAGTACTGCATGATCACCTGGTGCCCCTCGGTGCGCGTGCCCGCGTCCGGCGCCTCGACGCCTGAGAGCATCCGCATCAGCGTCGACTTGCCGGCGCCGTTCGGCCCGATCAGGGCGATGCGATCGCCGCGCTCGATATGCGCGCTGATGCCGTTGAACACCACCCGATCGTCGTAGGCCTTGCGCACCGCTTTCAGGTCCAGCACCGTCCGTCCGCTCTTGGCGCAGGCGGGAAAGGTGAAGCGGACGCGTTTCCGCTCCGGCGGGATCTCGATCGGCACGATCCGCTCGCGCATCTTGATCCGGCTCTGCACCTGCGCCGCCTTCGTCGCCTGATACCGGAACCGGTTGATGAAGGCGTCCATCTTCGCGACCTCGTCGTCCTGGTCGCGCTTCTGCTGCCGCAGCCGCTCCATCCGGGTCTCGCGCTCGACCAGGTAGTCGCTGTAGTTGCCCGAGTAGTCGGTCAGCTTGCGCAGCCCGATGTCGGTGATGCGCGTGACCACCGCGTCGAGAAAGAATCGATCGTGCGAGACCAGGATCACCGCGTGCGGATAGCCGGACAGGTACTCTTCGAGCCAGTTGCGCGCATCGAGATCGAGATGGTTGGTGGGCTCGTCGAGCAGGAGCAGCCCGGGACGGCCGAGCAGGAGCTTGGCGAGCGCGATGCGCATCTGCCAGCCGCCGGAAAAGGTCTCGCTCGGCCGATCGAAGTCGTCCGGCGTGAAGCCCAGGCCGCGCAGCACGGTCGTGATCTTCAAGTCGATGCTGTAGCCTTCGAGCCGCCGGAAGCTCTCCTGCAGATCGCTGTACCGCGTCAGCATCGAGGCGTGCTCGGAGTCGTCTCCCGCATCGTCGGCGAGGCGCTCTTCGAGCGAGTGGATCTCCGCGCGCATGTCGAGGAGCGGCTTGAAGGCGAGACCGGCTTCCTCGACGAGCGTGCGGCCCGTGTGATTGAGGCCGTCCTGTGGGAGATAGCCGACGGTCAGCCCGGACGGTTTGACGATCAGGCCGCCATCGGGCTCTTCGAATCCGGCGAGCATCTTGAGCAGCGTCGTCTTGCCGGCGCCGTTCGGACCGGCGAGCCCAACCCGCTCCCGGTCGTCGATCTGCCAGCTCACGGCATCGAGCAGGACGCGGTCGCCGAACGATTTGCTCAGAGAAGAAAGTTGAATCATGAGGGAGGCGTGGCCACCGCTACAAACGTGTCATTTTAGCACACGCCGGGCGGGCTGAGCCGTCGCATGAGTCGTAGGAAACCAGAGAGGTGCGGGGGGCGGCGGCGGAGCTGAAAGCAAGACCGACAGATGCCGTGCGCGGCAGCTGCCGCAGACACGCGCATCCAGCGCGCGGACTAGATCATCCCCAGACAGCTTTCGTCATGCCTTGCGCTCCAGGTGTTGACCCTCCGCAGACGGCAGTGGCCACGATGTTGATTTTTCGACCCCCCCGTACGACGCGGAGGCGAATAGCAGTGGTGATCACACCAGTCCTTCACATGACTCTATATGACATAAACGTAAAGAATGTAACAACGCCAGAGCTTCGTGTCAAGCGGAGTGATCTGAGGGACGCAAACGCCCCGGCTATTCTCCGAGCGCCTTGGCCGCGGCGGCAAGGACGCGCGGTATGCGGAACGGCTTCGTGAGGTAGCCGGACACGCCCAAATTGACGGCTTCGATGGCGCTCGCTTCGCTTGAAAAACCGGTGATGATGATGATCGGCATGTCGACCTTCAACCGCCGCGCTTCGCGGATCACGGCGAGGCCATCGACGCCCGGCATCTTGAGGTCCGTGATCAACAAATCGTAGGGAATGATGCGCAGGCGCTCCAGCGCCGAACGTCCGTCAGCCGCGAGGTCGACGTCGTACTCGGCAAGCGCCAGAGTCTTCGACAGCAGGTCCCGAATGCTGGCTTCGTCGTCCACCACCAGCACCCGCGGCCGCCCGGTCAGCGAGTTCGCCGCCCGCGGCGATACCGCGGCGGCTCGGGCGGTGCGGGGACGCTGGCTTTCGAGCCACGCATCGATGTCGCGCTTCCTGAACCGCCACTGCCGTCCGACCCGGACCGCCGGAATCTTCCCTGCCTTGATCAGGCGGTAGACCGTGCGCAGGTTGACCTGCAGGTAGTCGAGTACCTCTTCGGTCGTGAGAAAGCTCTCGTCCATGGTGGTTGAGCGGACTCTATCAGACAGTTTGGGTTTTGGGTTTGGGTTCCACTGCGTCACGGCCGCTTCCGGCTCGGACCACGGGGAGCTCGATTGTGAATTGTGCGCCGCCTCCTGCGGCGTTCGACGCGAGGATCAGTCCGCCATGGTCGTGAATGATCCCGTAGGTGATGGCCAGTCCGAGACCGGTACCCTGCCCGACCTCTTTGGTCGTGAAGAACGGATCGAAGATGCGCGGCAGGATCTCGGCGGGAATGCCGTCGCCGGTGTCGCGGATGGTGAGGCGCACCGAGTCCCCTTCCTCGGTCAGGCCGATCGCCGTCTCGATCCGTCCTGGCCGGCCCGCCGAGGCAATCGCATGCTCCGCGTTGATCAGGATGTTGAGCAACGCCTGGTGCAGCAGCGTCGCGTCGCCGGCGATCATCGGCCCGCCGTCTGTGACCTGCCGGGCGAGCTCGATATGCGCGCGCCGGCGCGCGACCGCCCGGCTCGCCAGGGCCTTGCCCAGCACCCGGTCGATTCGGAGCGGGGTGCGCGTCCATCGTTGCGAACCGGTGAACATCGTCAGGTTCCGGACGATCTTCGCGGCGCGGTCGGCTTCCTGGTAAATCCGCCGAAGCGTCGAGCGGACTGGCCGGGCGGCGTCGGATGTCTCGATCAACAGTTCGAGATGCCCGAGTACGCCCTGCAGTGGATTGTTCATCTCGTGCGCGATGCCGGCGACGAACTGGCCGAGCGAGGCCAGCTTCTCGGACTGCCCGAGCCGTTGGCGCAGCGCCTCGCGCTCGGATTCGAGACGACTCTGCGCGGTGATGTCGCGGGCGACGATCACGCGGCCTGCGGGGTTGCCGCTCTGGTTGATGAGCGGCGTCACCGTCGCGGCGAAGACGCCGTCGAGCCGCTCGTCGGTGAACACGCGCGTGCGCTCGTTCGGCGGAGACCCTGGTGGCGCGTCGGCTGATTTCCGGCCGGTCTCTGGGGCCGCGATCCACGCCGCCATGCCGGATCCGACGAATCCCTCCAGCGGCTGCTCCATCATCTGCGCGGCCGGGCGCCCCACGCGCTCCACGAACGCGTCGTTCATCTGCACCACCCGCAGGTCGGTGTCCACGACGATGACGAGATCGAGCAGCGCGTTGAAGGTGTCTTCCAGCAGCCGGCGGTGCTGAAGGACGACATCGAGCAGCTGCACGTTCTCGATCGCCACCGAGAGCTGGCGCCCGAGCTCGTGCGCGGCGTCGACAAACTGACGATCGTCCAGCCCCGCCGGTTCCCCCTCGAAGACCAGCGACCCGAGCGCCCGCCGCCAGCCGCGCAGCGGGGAGATGAGAGTGGTGTGGCGGCCGTCGCCGGAGATCTGCGGGCGCTCGACGCGGAGTCCACGGGCGGACGGGGCGTCGGAATCGCTCGAGACGGACACGCCGGTCGCACCGTAGCTCGGATCCGACGACGCGGTCAGGACCACTTCGCGCGCGCGCCGATGGTGCAGCCACACCGAGGCGCGGGTCGTGCCGAAGAGCGCGTTGGTGTCGGCGCAGAGCGAACCCAGGGCCGCGGCGACACTGAGCGTCTCGGACACGCCGCTCGAAAATCCGAGCAGCAGATCCTGGATACGACGATGGAGGTCGGCGTCGCGGGCGAGCCGGGCGAGCTCCAGCGCGAGCGCGAATTCGACGGCCGCGCGTCCGGCAATCTCCATCGCGTCCCGTGCCGGCACCTGGGGGTCAGAAACCAGCAGAAAACCGGTCGATCCGGGTCCGGCGAGGGGAGCGATGAGTGCCGCGTCGGCGTTCAGGCGTTCCCGCAGGGTGCTGGAGTGGTCGAGCGGCTGCAGCCACGGGGCGCCGGCGGCCCCGCGGCTTCCAAGCGCCACCGCGGCATCCCCCCGCAGCCACACGCCACCGAGACATTCGACGCCGTGCCCGGACGTCGCGGCGTAATCACCCGACCGTCCGCCGCGCTGAAGGACGACGGAGCGGGCTCCCTGGGTGGCAGCGATGAGCTCGCGATGGAGGTCCGCGAGCAGCACGGCAGGCTCCGCCCGTCGCGCAACCGCCCGGGCGAGCGTGGAGAAGGGGGGCGGTGCGGGCATTTGTGGGGAACGAGAGGCATTCTAAGAGGTTGAGCTGAAAAGGTAAAATGGTCGTCCGACTGTGGTTGCCGGCCCGGCGTCTAAACCAACGGACGCGCGAAAGCAGTCCACTGACAGAACACGGCATGCCGTCAACAGACGAAGAGCTGGTCGCCCGCTCGCAGGGTGGCGATCTCGACAGCTTCAACCAGCTCGTGCTGCGCTGGGAACGGCCGATTTATGCCCTGGCGTATCGCGTCATCGGACGTGAGGAAGACGCGCGCGATGTCGCCCAGGAAACGTTTCTTCGAGCGTTTCGGGCGCTCAAAGGTTTCAAGGGCCAAGCCAAGTTCTCTTCCTGGCTCTACCGGATTGCCCTCAACCTCTGCCGCGACTGGATGCGGCGTGAGCGCCGTACCCCGGTGGCCCAGGCGCCCGAAGGGGTCGATATCATCGAGCTCGCCGGGGAGGCCACGCCGTCCGAATCGATCGACGACCGGGTGGCGCGGCATCAGATCGGCCGCGTAGTCGGCAAAGCGATGGCGTCGCTGCCGGAAGAGCAGCGCAACGCCATCATCTTGAAGGAGTACCACGGGTTGACGTTCCAGGAGATCGCGGAGCTTCTGGACTGCCCGTTGAGTACCGTGAAGACCCGTCTGTATCAAGGGCTCAGCGTGCTGCGCAAGCAGCTGCAAGACGCTGGAGTGAAGAGCACGTTTGGGGGATAGGCCGGGTGCCAGCCCTGGCCTGGGGACATTAGACACTATGTGCGACAGCAAGGAACTTCTCGTCGGATATCTCTACGACGAGCTCGACGCGGTCGAGCGGGGGACGTTTGAGACGCATATCGGCAACTGTGCCGAATGCCACGCCGAAGTCGCGGCCCTGCGAGCCACCCGCGCGCAGCTGACTCAGTGGGCGCCGCCGGATCCTGACTTCGCATTTACGATCGTGCGGCGTCCGACCGCACCGCAGCCGGCGCCGCGCTTCCGGATCTCGCCAGTGTGGGGTCTCGCCGCCGCCGCTCTGCTCGTCATGGCGCTCGGCGCCGCCATTGCCCACCCGGAAGTGCGGTACGACAACGGGAGCGTGGTATTCAGTACTGGCTGGAACCGCCAGGCCCCTGTGCAGACCACCGCCACCGCGCAGACCGAGGCGGAGTGGAAGGCGCAAGTGGAGGGCCTCAATCGCCGGCTGAGAGAGCTCGAATCATCGGCGGTCAGCCGGCAGCCTGCCGGCGCGAGCCCGGTGAACGCTGATTCGGACGTGCTCCGCCAGGTCCGGGATCTGCTGAGTGCGAGCGAGGCGCGGCAGCAGCGTGCGTTGTCGAAGGTCACCGCCGACGCGACGCAGCAGCGGCGCGCGGATTTCGCCGTGATCAACCAGAGCCTGACGCGGCTGCAGAACGCCAGCGACGCGGAGGTCAGGCAGTACCGCGACTCCCTGCTGCGCCTCGGCCGTGTCGCCTACCAACAAAATTCGTCGCAGCGATGAGTGTCGGACGAGGAGAGATCGTGAAAATAGCGCTCGCGTTCGCAGTCGTCGTCACGCTGACCGTGCCGGCCGTCGTCAGTGCGCAGACCGGTGTTCCCGTCACCCCGGAGCAGCAGCGCCGCCAGGACGAGATCACCGTGCTCGAGGGCACGCTCACCTCGTCCGTGAGCCTGGCGGCCACGAAGGTGGCGAAGGAGGTGCAATCGAGCACGCCCAACGCCATGCTGTTCACCGGCCGTGCCCAGTCCAAGGGGTTTCTGCTCGAGGGCTTCGGCGTCTTCTTTTCCGTGGAGATTCCGGCGCTCGACCTCAATGTGATGCTCGCTAGCGAGAACATCGAAAAGAACGCAAAAAGTCACCGGGGGCTCGGTGCCGGTAACAACCTGCCGACCGTGAACATGCTGCAGGAACCCGGCAGTCGCGAAGAGCGATCCGAGACCACCAGAATGATCGACAGCGTGGTGGCGGCCGATCCCGGTCAAAAGTATCGTGACGCCGTCAAGCTCGCGCTGATCGACTCGATGCTCGACCACAGCAAGAACCTGGAGCTCGCGCCGGACGAGTGGCTGACGATTGCGGCGCGCGGCAGCGAGGCCGGCTTGCTGCCGAACGAGATTTTCCAGCTCTCCACGGTGATCTTGCGGGTGAAGGGGAGCGACCTGGCGGACTACCTCGGCGGACGCCTGACGAAAGCCGAGGCCCGCCGGAAGGTCGAGGTCCGGCAGTTCTGAGCTAGAATCCGACCATGCTGCCCAGCAGGTACGCCCTCGCGTTTGCGCTCTGTCTCGCGTGCTGCGCTCTCCCCGCCTGCAGCGCGCCCGTCGATCTGAAGCAGGCGGTCGAGGTCACCGATGTCTCGACCGGGTGGTTCGATGCCGGCATCGTGGACGGCAAGAACAAGCTCGTCCCGAGCGTCACCTTCCGCCTGAAGAAGAAGAGCGACGTCAACGTCTCGACGGTCTCGATCAACGTGGTCTTCAAGCAGGTGGGCGCCGAGGACCACTTCGACGAAGTGTACGTGCAGCGCGTGGATTTCACCGGCGCCGAAAGCGCGCCGACGACGGTCCGCGCCAAGGCGGGATACACCGGAGATCCGCCGCAGACGCGCGCCGAGATGTTGAAGAACATCCACTTCCAGGACATGCAAGCGCAGATCTTCGCCAAGGCGGGTTCGGCGCAATGGGTACCGCTGCACAGCACGCCGATCGCACGGCAGCTTCTCGTAAAGTAGCTCGCGGACATCCCCTGGTGCCGCGCGACGTTCTCGATTCGTCCACGACATCTCCCTTCTCCTCCGGACCCGATCTGGTTCGCCGGCTCGGCCCCCTCGACGGCGCCGCGATCGTCATCTCCAACGTCATTGGCGGCGGCATCTTCTTCGTGCCGGTCATCGTGGCCCAGATGGTGCCGTCCGGAATGGCCATCCTGCTGGTCTGGCTGGCGGGTGGGGCCCTGGCCTTCGTCGGCGCGATGGCCTACGCCGAACTGGCGGCCGGTCGACCGCGCGCGGGCGGCGAGTACATCTACCTGCGCGAGGCATTCGGGCCGCTCGCGGCCTTCCTGACCGGCTGGACGTCGTTCGTCGCGGGGTTCTCCGGCGCGATCGCCGCGAGCGCCGTCGCCCTCGCCGGTTACGTCGGCCGGCTCGTGCCGGCGGCGGCCGATCCGACGCCCCTGTTCACGATCCCGGTTCCGCTAGTGCCGCTCGTCCTGTCGAACAAGTCGGTGACGGCGCTCGTCGCGGTCGCGGCGCTGTCGCTCGTGCATATCCGCGGGCTCGGCCCTGGCAGCCTCCTGCAGAACCTGCTGGCCGGGGCGAAAGTGGCGGCGCTCGTCGCGGTGATCGCGTGTGGATTCGCGCTGGGAACGGGACACCCCGCGGCGGTCACGCCGGCCGGGCCGCTGCCGGTGTCCGGCATGCTCCTCGCGCTCGTGCCGGTGATGTTCACGTACTCCGGATGGAACGCCGCGACCTACGTCGCGGAAGAGATCCGCGATCCCGGACGCAATCTGCCCCTGGCGCTTGGTCTTGGCACGGGCGCCGTCATCCTCATCTACGTCGCCCTGAATGCGCTGTACCTGTATGCCATCCCGGTCGCCGAGATCGCGACGCTGCCGGACGGCCGGCTGCTCGACATCGTCGCCGAGAGGCTGTTCGGGTTCGCCACCGCGAACCTGGTCGCCGCTTTCTCGATCGTCAGCCTGTGCGCCAGCATCAGCGCGATGGTCCTCGCCGGCCCGCGCGTCTACTATGCGATGGCGCGCGACGGGCAGTTCCTGCCGGCCGCCGGCAAGGTGCACCCGCGGTTCCATACTCCGGCCGTCGCCATCGTCGCGCAGGGTCTGTGGACGGCCGTGCTGATCCTGTCGGGAACCCTGTCGCAGCTGGTCAGCTACACGGGATTCGCGGTGGTGCTGTTTTCAGCCATTGCGGTGGCTGCGGTCTTCGTGCTGCGGCGCCGCGACCCCGAGGCGGATCGTCCCTTCCGCGCCTGGGGCTATCCGTGGGCGCCGGCCCTCTTCGTCGCGGCCAGCGCCGCCATGGTCGTGAACGAGATGATCCGGAACGGTGCGACCGCACTCGCCGGCGCAGCCGTGATTGCGATCGGCGTGCCCATCTACTACACGTTCGCCCGACGGACGTAGCCGCCGCCAGGCGCCAGCAGAGCCCAGAGCGTGAGCCCTGCGAGCATCCCATCGCTCGCCGCGAAGAGCAGGAACGACCTTGGCGATCCTCGAAAGTAGTAGTCCAGGAGGAACGCGGCCGCGCCGGAGCCTTTGAGCAGCGGACCCATGATCCACATGTAGCCGCGATGGCGCGCCGGATCGCGCCATGGGAAGTAGTATCCCGCGCCGACCGCGAGCAGGAACAAGCCGTTCAGATCGGAAAAAATCGGAGGATGGGCAGGCGGCACACCGAACTGTGTCGACAGCCAGCCTGCGGCACCTAATAAAAGGGCCCCTACGACAACGTCGTAGAGGCCCGAAATCGCGGCGATGATTCGAAGCATCCGGGTCAGTGGATCCGCTTCATCTCACCCTTGTAAGTGACCGTCTCGCCGGCCGTGACCATCACGTCGAACTGCGTCGGCTCGTATCCTTCAGCCTTCAATTGGACTTTGTGCGCACCCGCCTCGACCCCGAGGCGCTGGAACGCGCCGTCGAACGAGTCGACGACGCCGATGAAGTAGCCGTCCACGAAGACTTGCGCGTCCGCGGGCTTGACCTTCAAACGCAGAGAGCCGGACCCGCGGTAGCGCTCACCGGAACTGGCCCCGCCGCCCTGATAGGGATCGCCGTAGCCACCGCCGTAGCCGTATCCGCCGCCGCCCGCTGAGCCGTACGAGTCGTAGCCATACGGATCGCCGTAGCCGTAGCCGCCGAACAGGAACGGGTCATACGAGAAGTAGCCAAGACCGTAGCCAAAGCCGTATGGGCTCCAGTAGTTCGCATAGCGGCCACCGTAATACGGGCTGTAGAACGGAGAGTACGGGTCGTAGACCACACCCGGGTAATACACGCCGCCACCGCCCCCGCCGCAGTCGCGGCCGACGCACGGACGCTGGCCGGTGCGCTGGGTTGCGGTTCCCACCGGCGTCCGACCGTCTCGCGGACGACTGTTGGCGGGCGCCGCCTCCCGTCGGGGTGCTTCGGATCCGTTGTTCGAGCCGGCGTTCGATTCACCACCGCGCGAACCGCCACTGCTGGAGCTTCCGCGCGGCACGGCCTGGCCTGAAGAGGCGCCGCCGCCCCCGCCGCGCCGCTGATCGGCGCGCTCGGGCGCTTCGCGCCGCGGCGCGCGGGCCGATTGTGATTCAGAGCTCCCGCCCATCCACGAACCGGACGAGCCCGATGAGGACGAACCGCTCGGCGCCGAGCTCGCTCCGCTTGGCGCACTGGAAGAACCGGAGGAACCGGACGAGCTCGACGGCGCCGGGCTTTCGGCGCGCGGGGCCGCCGATCCGGTTGACTCGGAACCGGCGGGGCGCTCGCGCTGGCCCGCCCAGGCTGGAGTGAGGCTGAGCGCAAACACGCCGGCCATCGCGCTGATTTTAAATGTGTGACGTTTCATGACAAGCTCCTGAGGAACCTGCGGCAATTGCAATTCGCGGCAACCCTGCCACGGTCAGTCCTGAAAAAGCAATGCCGCTGCCAGCGGCAGCTCGCGTTCTTCTTAAGGTTCTTCCAGTTTACTCCTTCTGGTGTCGTGAATCTGTCACATCTGGAGGTCACGCCAGGTCTCTGTTGGGGACAGACCCGGCGACAAATCGGGTGGTCCGGTTCGGGGGCGCCGCGTCTCGATTTGATAGACTCGCTTGCAATGTTCCACGCGACAACCGTCCTTGCGGTGCGCCACGGCGGCCAGACGGTGATGGCGAGCGACGGCCAGGTCACCTTTGGCGACACGGTCGTGAAGCAATCCGCCCGAAAAATCCGAAAGCTCTATAACGATCGCATTCTCGCGGGATTTGCCGGCTCCGCGGCGGACTCCT
>JBDTSX010000054.1:0-13151 GCA_039930925.1 Acidobacteriota bacterium
AACGTTGCCATATCACATGCTGGCATTGATGCTGGTATAGTCAGAACATGCAGGATCGAAAAATCACCGTGCACGTGCCCGACGAGTTACTCGAGAAGGCGCAGCAATCGACCGGCAAAGGCATCACCGAAACGGTGCGCGACGGGCTGCGGCTGGTCGCGGCCGGAAGAGCCTATCGGGGGCTGGCGGCGCTGCGGGGCAAGGTCAAGTTCTCGATCGACCTTCAGCGGCTGCGAGACGATCGATGATCGCCGTGGACACGAGCTCGCTGGTCGCGTATCTGGACGGGTCACGCGGGTCAGACGTGGATGCCGTCCACGCCGCGCTGGCGGAGCACCAGGCGGTGCTGCCCCCGGTGGTGCTCACCGAAATCCTGAGTGACCCGGCGCTGCCACAGGCCGTGCGCACCCTGCTGACCGAGCTGCCGCTGCTCGACCTCGAGCCAGGATTCTGGGAGCGGGCCGGCTCGTTGCGCGCGTCCGTCCTGAAACAGAGACGCAAGGCACGCGTCGCGGATGCCCTGATCGCGCAGGCCTGCCTGGATCAGAGCGTTCCGCTCGTGACGCGGGACAAAGACTTCCGGAATTTGGCCGCCGCCGCCGGGTTGGCCCTGCTGTAGGAGCAGGGCGCGGCGAGTTCACTGTTCCTTGCCGGTCTCCGCCGGCTCCTCGACGCGGTATTCGGACGATTCGGTCAGCTGCGGCAGGGCCGTCCCAGGCGCCGCGGAGAGCAGTCCGGTTTTCACGTAGGTGAACAGCTTGGCACGGGTGTCGACGATGTCGAGGTTGCGCATGGTCAGCTGACCGATGCGATCCTGCGGAGAGAACATCGATTCTCCCTTTTCCATCGTCAGGCGCTCGGGCTGGTAGGTCAGGTTCGGCGATGTCGTGTCGAGGATCGAGTAGTCGTTGCCGCGCCGGAGCTCGAGCGTGACCTCGCCGGTCACCGGGCGCGCCACCCAGCGCTGGGCCGTTTCGCGCAGCATCATCGACTGCGGGTCGAACCAACGGCCCTGATAGAGCAGGCGTCCGAGCCGCCGGCCGTTGTCCCGATAGAGCTCGATCGTATCCTCGTTGTGGATTCCGGTCACAAGACGCTCGTAGGCGATGAAGAGGAGCGCCAGGCCGGGCGCCTCGTAGATACCGCGACTCTTCGCCTCGATGATGCGGTTCTCGATCTGGTCGCTCATCCCGAGCCCGTGCCGGCCGCCGATCGTGTTGGCCTCGAGGATCAGCTGCACCGCATCCTGGTACTCGATGCCGTTCAGCGCGATCGGATGCCCCTCGTCGAACCGGATCGTGACCTCCTCGCGCTTCACCGTCACGTCGTCGCGCCAGGATGCGACACCCATGATCGGCTCGACGATTTTGATCCCGGTGTTCAGGCGCTCGAGATCCTTGGCCTCGTGCGTGGCGCCGAGGATGTTCGAATCCGTCGAGTACGCCTTCTCGGCGCTCATGTGGTATTCGAATCCAGCCTGGCGCAGGTATTCCGACATCTCCGCGCGGCCGCCGAGCTCGTCGATGAACGCCTGGTCGAGCCAGGGCTTGTAGATCCGCAAGCCTGGATTCGCGAGCAGGCCGTAGCGGTAGAACCGCTCGATGTCGTTCCCCTTGAACGTGCTGCCGTCCCCCCAGATGTTGACGTCGTCTTGCTTCATCGCGGCGACGAGCATCGTGCCGGTGACGGCGCGGCCGATCGGCGTCGTGTTGAAGTAGGGCACGCCGGCGGTCGAGATGTGAAAGGCGCCGCACTGCAGCACCGCCAGCCCCTCCGCAACCAGTTGCGCGCGGCAGTCCACGAGCCGCGCCTTCTCGGCGCCGTACAGCAGCGCCTTGCGGGGGATTTCCTCGTAGTCGGCCTCGTCCGGCTGACCGAGGTTGGCGGTGTAGGCGTAAGGAATCGCCCCTTTCGCCCGCATCCAGTGGAGCGCGGCGCTCGTATCGAGGCCGCCGGAAAATGCGATGCCGACTTTTTCGCCGGCGGGAAGATGCTGAAGGATATTGGCCATTCGGTAGTCGTGTCTGTCAGCGGCGCGGAGCCTTTATCTTATTCGATGCCGCGGCGGCAAGAAACGCGCGCACGGCCGGGGACGGGCTGCGTTCCAGCCAGGCGATCGCCAGGACGGAGCGCAGCGGGGCCCCCGCGAGCGGCCGGTAGATGACGTCCGGGACCCGCAGCTGGGTGGTCGATTCCGGCAGCAGGGAGACGCCCATGCCGGACGCCACCAGCGCCACCACGGTATGACGCTGCGTCGCTTCCTGCGCGACCCGCGGCGTGAAGCCAGCGGCGTGGCAGGCGCCGAGGATCTGGTCGTAGACCGCCGGGACCGTCCGTCTGGAGATCAAAATGAAGGGATCGCTCGCGAGATCGGCGAGCGCCACTTCCCTCCGGCGAGCCAGGCGATGGTCGGGCGGCAGCACCGCGACGAAACGCTCCTCGCAGAACAAGCGGCAGACCAGGCCCGGCAGCACGTCGGTGGCATCGGTCGATCCCGCCGGCGGGAAAGTTCGCGCGCCGCTGGCGGGCTCGCGTTGATGGCGTTGCCCTCCCGCAGGACGAGTGCGGTCTCGAGACCGGGTCGTGAGACGCCCCTGGATGTGCTCTGGGATTCGCAGAATGCCGACCTCGAGGGTGCCGGCGCGGAGCGCGTCGAGTTGTTCGCCGCTGCTCGCCTCGCGCAGCACGCATTCGAGGTCTGGATGGCTGCGCCGCAGTCGGCGCACGATTCGGGGAAGCGCGAGATAGGGGGCGCTCGGGGTAAAACCGAGGCGGAGCCGCCCGCGAGTGCCGGCCCGGATGCTCGCGGCTTCCTCGTCGAGGCCGCGCACCGCAGCCAGGACCGCCGCTGCACGGGCGAGCAGCAGCGCGCCTTCGCTGGTCAGGACGACAACGCGGCGATCGCGGCGGAAGAGCCTGATGCCGAGCTCGTCCTCGAGCTGCTGAATGTGTTTGGTGAGCGCCGGCTGCGCCACGTTCAACCGTGCCGCCGCCCGGGTGAAGTGCAGCGTCTCGGCCAGCACCGCGAATGACGCGAGCGTCTTCAGCGTCACTCCCGGTGCCTCTTCGCGCAGGCATGCGTCACACGATTGACGATCGACGGCGCCATGTTTCAGGCGGGGATCGTGGTCGAGTGTGTGTCCAATCGTCGGCTCATTTGTTTGATTCTACTGTGGAATAACACAGTGAATTCATACGATTGGACAGGAATGATAACGCGCGTCAGGATGAGGTCATGGACAACCGGGCTGCGACGGTTCTCTCGAACACATGGTCCCCGGAGGGCTACCAGCGTCACGCCGGATTCGTGTCCGCGCTGACGGATGACGTGCTGGCGATGCTCGCGCCGAAGGCCGGCGAGCGGATCCTCGACCTGGGCTGCGGAGACGGAACGCTCGCCCGCCGCCTCGCTGCCGGGGGCGCCATCGTCGTCGGGGTGGACTCGTCTCCCCAGTTCGTCGCGGCGGCGTCGGCCGTCGGCGTGGAGGCGCGGGAGATGAACGCCGAGGCGCTCACGTTCGACAGCGAGTTCGACGCGGTCTTCTCGAACGCGGCGCTGCACTGGATGCTGCGGCCTGCCGAGGTCATCGCCGGGGTCCGCCGCGCGCTGCGGCCCGGCGGCCGCTTCGTCGGCGAGTTCGGCGGACACGGGAATGTCGCGGCCATCGGCGTCGCGATTTCGGCGGTCCTGAAACATCACGACTGGCCGGTTGCGACCCAGTGGTTCTTTCCGTCCGCCGCCGAGTACCAGGCGCTCCTCGAGCGTCATGGGTTCGTCGTCCAGGAGATCGGCTTGCATGCCCGGCCGACGATCCTCCCGACCGGCATGGAGGGATGGCTGGAAACCTTTGCGCGTCCCTTGTTCCATGCCGTGCCGCCGGCTGCCCGGGCGGCGGCGCTGGAGGAGATCCTCGCGCTGCTGCGGCCGGCGCTCCGCGACAGCGAGGGGCTGTGGACCGCCGACTACGTCCGCCTGCGCTTCGACGCGCGCATCCCGCCGGCCGCGTAGCCCGCCAGCCGGTGTCAGACTGTCTGTCGGGACCGCTTTGGGACGGACTGTTGTGGAGTGAGACGGTTCCAGGCCGTCCGCAGGCAGAGGCCAGCGTAAGATTGGCTGCCGGTGGTGCGTCGTGAACCACTAACATCCGATCCATGGACACGTTGCAGGACCTCGAAACCGCCGCGGCCATCGTCTACCAGGCGATGCGGCCGACCACACAGCAGCGGTGGCCGCTGCTCGACGCGCGGTGCGGCACGCCGGTGTGGGTGAAGCACGAGGACCGGACCCCGGTCGGCGCATTCAAGGTCCGGGGCGGGCTGGTCTACTTTGATGCGTTGCGTCGAACGGATCCCCGCGTCAAAGGCGTCATCGCGGCGACACGCGGCAATCACGGACAGTCGGTGGCCTTCGCCGCGAGCCGATATGGGATGCCCTCAGCGGTGGTCGTCCCGCACGGGAACAGCGAAGGCAAGAACCGCGCGATGCGCGCGCTCGGCGCGGAGCTGATCGAGTCCGGCGATGACTTCCAGGCGTCGCTCGAACGTGCGGCGGAGCTCGCCGCCGAACGCGGATGGCATCTGGTGCCGTCTTTCGATCCGCTGCTGGTGCGTGGTGTGGCATCCTACGCGCTCGAGCTATTCGGCGAGGCTCCGGATCTCGACACGCTCTACGTGCCGATCGGGCTGGGCTCCGGGATCTGCGGCGCCATTGCCGCGCGCGACGCGCTCGGACTGCGGGCCGGGATCGTCGGGGTGGTGTCGGCGAGCGCGCCCGCGTACGCGCGATCGCTCGAGCTCGGACGTCTCGTGTCGCACGACGTCTCGACGCGTATTGCGGACGGCATGGCCTGCCGCACGCCCGTGCCGGAGGCACTCGACGCGATCCGCGCCGGTGCCGAGCGCATCGTGGTGGTGACCGACGATGAGATCGAAGAGGCGATGCGGGCGCTGTTTGCCGACACGCACGCCGTGGTCGAAGGGGCTGGCGCCGCCGGACTCGCCGCGATGCTCCAGGAGCGTGATCGGCTCGCCGGCCGCCCGGTAGGAATCGTGATCTCGGGCGCCAACGTGGACGCGGAGCCATTCGCGCGCGTTCTCGCCGGTCACACTCGGCACTGACAGGAGGCCGTATCCACACGCTGCGCTGGCGCATCGCCATCCTTCTCAGCGCGGCGATTGCCGTCAGCTATCTCGATCGCCAGTCCTTGTCGGTGGCGATTGCGGCGATCCAGCACGACATTCCTCTCTCCAACACGCAGTTCTCGCAGCTTCAGGCGGCCTTTCTCCTGGCCTATGCGTTCATGTACGCGGGCGGCGGAGCGCTGGTGGACTGGCTGGGCACGCGCCGGGGACTGCTCGCGATCATGATCGCGTGGTCGTTGGCTTCTGCCAGCCACGGCCTGGCCACCGGCTTCTGGTCGCTGCTCGTCTGCCGATTGCTGCTGGGCGCCGGAGAGGGAGGTGGGTTTCCCGCCGCGACCAAGGCGGTCGCCGAATGGTTCCCCGCCCGCGAGCGGTCGCTGGCGATGGGGATGATCAACGCGGGCACCGCGGTGGGGGCGGTGATTGCGCCGCCCGCCATTGCCCTGATTCTTGGCGTGGCGAGCTGGCGCTGGGTGTTCCTTACGACCGGCATCACTGGGTTGCTCTGGACGATCTGGTGGATGCGGCTCTATCAGCCCGCCGCGCGCCACCCGGATCTGTCTGCGCCAGAACGGGCCGAGCTCGCCGAGGTGTTCGCCGGCGCATCGGCCGACCCGGTGCGAACGAGCTGGTCGGGGCTGCTGTCCCATCGCCAGGTCTGGGGGCTCGTGATCGCCAAGTTCCTCAGCGACGCGGCCTGGTACTTCTACCTGTTCTGGCTTCCGAAATACCTCTACGACGTGCGCGGCTTCGACGTGAAGCAGGTCGGTTATTACGCGTGGATTCCCTATGCGGCGGCCGGCGTCGGATGCCTGGCTGGCGGCTGGTTCTCGGGGCAGCTCCTGCGCCGGAACTGGTCGCTCGACGCGGCGCGCAAGACGGCGCTCGGCGCAAGCGCGGCGCTGATGCCGCTGATCGTGTTCGTCACGCACGTGCCGACGGAGATGGCGATTGTCCTCTTCAGCATCGCGTTCTTCGGACAGCAGTCGTGGTCCACGCTGGTGATGAGCGTGCCCGCCGATCTCTTCCCGATCCGCATCGTCGCGTCGGTGGCTGGCCTGGTGGGTTTCGGCGGGGCGATGGGCGGGGTCGTCTTCAACCTGGTCGCCGGGCGGATTCTCGACAGCGGCCTGGGCTACGGCGTCGTCTTCAGTATCGTCGGCACCTTTCACGTCATCGCGTTCATCGTGGTGCTGATCGCGATTCCGCGCATCGAAGCGATCACGTTGGCGCCCCGCCCCAACCGGACCTGATCATCCCGCGCCCCGCACCGGCCAGACTTCATCCTGTAGCGTCCGGCTTTAGCCGGACGTGATCCTGATCTCTGTCGTGTCCGGCTTTACCCGGACCGTCGCCGTTGAGTGTTCGAATTCAGCCGGCCCGTCTTCCGTCTGACGTCGAGGCCACGCGGATGTCACCCGGCGCCTCGAGCGCGGTCTAAGAGATTGGCGCTTGACGGAGGTGCAGGAATGACGTGGAAATCGATCAGGCTGACTGTTGTCGTGGCCGCGATGCTGACGGGCGCGGCTGGCTGTGCCACCACGCGCGGACGCGTCTACGTCCGATCGGGTCCTCCGGCAGCTGTGGTCGAACGGCGCCCGGCGGCGCCGGGGCCCGGATTCGTGTGGGCGCCCGGTTACTACCGCTGGAGCGGCCGCAACTACAGCTGGGTGCCGGGCCGCTCCGAGAGCGCGGCGCGGGCGCGCGCGCGCTGGGAGCCAGGCCGGTGGGTGCACGACCGGCACGGGTGGTATTTCGTCGAGGGGCGGTGGCGCTGACGCCGCGGGTCACGCCGTCGTCCGAGCACGCCCGCCAGTCTGGCTCAGGCGCCGCCGAGCCCGGCCTTGCCGATGACCCCATTCCACGGCGGGATGACGATCGTCGCGTTGCCGGACGCCACCGCCTGGCAGGCGAGCCGGATCACTGGTGTGGGATCCGTGGAGTTGATGTAGCCGAACTCCTTCATCGCGCGCGCCTCGAGAGGTTCGACGGTCGAGAGCTTCGTGGCGCCGCCGAGGATGCCGACCCAGCACGTGCCGCAGGAGGCGCTGCGGCAGCGGACCGGAATGGGGCCGTCGCGGCGGAGCCGGGTGCCGGACGAGTAGTCCCGCGTGTCGTTTGCGGCAGCCGTCGTCAGGTGCTGCAGATTGATCACCGTGAAGCGGGCGTCCGGCTGCCGTTCGTCGAACCTCACGCTGTACTGGGACCTGACACCGCGGAGGAACCCGAAGATTCCCTGGCGGTCGTCCGTCTCGCGCGCCGCCGCGATCCGATCCGGTGATTGCTTTGCCAGGCCGGCGGGAATACTGACCGCGCCGGAGCTCCGCCGCAGCGCCGACAGGCCGACCTGCTGGAGCGTGCTCAACCCGACCGCGACGATCCCGACCAGCAGCGCCTGGCTCACGCCGGCGGCGGCGGCCGCTTCTCTCGCGAGGTCGCGCACGATGGCTGCCAGATCCAGGCTTGCGGGAGACGCCGCGGAGTCGGCGCGCCTGATGATCGCCTCCTTGGCCTCCGGCCAGTAGCGATGGCCGTACAGGAACCAGTGGCTCGAATCGCACTGGTCGGCGAGCCGGTAGCTGCCGTCGAGACGCAGCGTCCTGGCGAGCTGGTCCGGATCGTCGCTCTGCGCCAGCGCGTCGCTCAGAGCGAGCGGAAAAAAATGAAACCAGATGCGGGTGGCGTCACGATCGACCTCGTGCATCGACGCGAGGAGCGCTTCGCGCGTTCGAGCCCAGGTGGCCGTGTCATGCTGTTTGAGAAATGCTTCGAACACGTGCGCAGCAGTATAGTCGACCGCGAACCGCGGTTGGCGGGGCTGAGGCGATCGCAGCCGGCCGACTCAGTCGTGCCGCGTCGGGACCGCGAGGTAGCCGTTGCGCGCGCGGACGCGATAGCCGACGGCGTTCACCTTGACCCGGATGCTGTGGTACTTGCCGTCGCCCGGATGGGGCGACGAGTAGCCGAGCACGTACTGCGTGTTGAGCTCGTCGGCGATGCGCGCGGTGGCGGCGTTGAGCTCGGCCGCGTCGTGGACGACCTCGGTTCGTCCACCGGTCTGGTTGGTGATTTCCCCGAGGGCTTCGGGGTTGACGCCGGCGTTGATCGCCGCCCGTCCCGGTGAGTCGATCGCGATCGCGTAGACGAACGCATCGGAGCGGAGGAGCGCGGCGCGCACATCGCGCAGGGTCGCATCGCTGGCGGTATCCGCGCCATCGGAGATGATGACCAGCGCGGCGCGATCGCGCGGCCGGCGGTCGATCAGGGGCAGTGCGCCGAGCACGGCGTCGTAGATCGCGGTCGAGCCGAACGTGTGCAGCGAGTCGAGCGCGGCGCGAATCGTATCCGGCTCGCTGGTCCACGAGGTCAGCAGCTGCGATTGATGGTTGAACGCGGTCACGAAGAACGCGTCCGACGGGGAGAGCAGTTCCAGCAGGAAGCGCTCGACGGCGGCACGGGCGTCGCGGATGCGCGCACCGAACATGCTGTCGCTGACGTCGAGGAGCAGGCCCAAACCGATCGGGACGCGCTGGTCCGCGAACTGCGTGATCGCCTGCGGCTCGCCATCCTCGAACACCGTGAAGGTGTCGCGCCCGAGGTCGGCTGAGAGATGACCCTCCGCGTCCCGCACCGTGACGGCGACCGTCGTGACTTCGACGCTCGACCGCAGGGTGCGCGGGGCGCGCGCGATCGGAGCAGACGGGGCGCGAGGGTCCTGCGGACGGGGAGGCGCCGGCGGCCCCTGCGCCCGAAGCAGCGCGCCGGCGGCCAGCGCGGCCGCGATGACCAACCGAAGCATGCGTGACCCGCTGGGAACGCCGCTCACACCGATCAGTGTATCGCGTCAGCTGGGTGGCGGAGGTCTGGCGATTTGTCTGGCGACAGCCACGGGACGCGGATGGACGACGCGACGGTCGTGGGGCTGTTCGCCGCCGGCGAGACGCTGGGATTCGATTTTCTGGCGTCCTCTGTGTTATAACATTGTTATGACGCCCACGAGGAGAGCCAGATGCCATTCGTGAAGAAGTTGAGCCGGCTCGGGAACTCCACAGGACTGATCCTCGATCGGCCAATTCTCCGGCAGGTCGACATCGAACCGGATTCCGAGGTGGAGGTAAGCGTCGAAAACAACGCGATCGTCATTCGGCCGCATCGGTACGCGAGCGACGACGACGCACGTGCGGCTGGCCGCAAGGTCATTCGCAAGCGTCCACGACTGCTGGAACGGCTCTCGAAGTAGGTACAAGTCACCGTGGACGCTGTGCGCTACCTGACGATCGATCAGGTGATCGAGTTTCACACCGAGGCTTTGCGCGACTTCCTCGGACTCGACGGCATTCGTTCTCCACACCAGCTGTCGGCAAGCTGATCGACAAGCATCAGCGCAAGCCGATCTACACCGATTCGAAGACGGGATGGGGGTAGAGACAGCCGTTGATGATAGCGGGGATCACCTACTGGTCCGGCTGAAGCCGGACACTACTGGAGACACCGGCCGCTCCGGCTGAAGCCGGTCACTACCGGTGACAGCCCAGGTCCGGCTGAATGCCGGGCCCTGGCGGGGCGGCGACTTGACCCCCTGTCGAGCCTATGACATAACAGCAGTTCATGATCGCGCCTGTGATCGCCATCTGTACGTGTTGTTGTCCGGGGGAAGCCTCCGGTCCTCCTGCGCTGGCGTCCGCGTGATCGTCTGAACCGCAATCACCAAAACATCAGCTCACAGGCCCGGACGCCAACGCTTCCGGGCCTTCATCATGAAAGGCCCGGAGCATGCGCTCCGGGCTTTGTTGTTTTACGGGTACGAGAGTTCTGGAACCGGCATGACAATTCGACGAACCATTCTTCGGGCGGTGCTGGCCGCGGCGGCGATCTCGCTTGCCGGCACCGCCGTCAACGCGCAGGCGCTGCTCAACGCGTCGTACGATCCCACCCGCGAGCTCTACCAGGAATTCAACGCCGCCTTCGTCAAATATTGGAAGGCCAAGACCGGGCAGACCGTCTCCGTTCAGCAATCGCACGGCGGCTCCGGCGGGCAGGCGCGCGGCGTCATCGACGGGCTCGATGCCGACGTCGTCACGCTGGCGCTCGCCTACGACATCGACGCGATCGCCCAGGCCGGGCTGATCACCCCGGGGTGGCAGAAGCGCTTGCCGCAAAATAGCGCGCCCTACACGTCCACCATCGTCTTCGTCGTGCGGAAGGGCAATCCCAAGGGGATCAAGGACTGGGGCGACCTGACCAAGCCGGGCCTGCAGATCATCACGCCGAACCCGAAGACGTCCGGCGGCGCGCGCTGGAACTATCTCGCGGCCTGGGGCTATGCGCTCCGCCAGCCGGGCGGGACCGAGGCCAAGGCGAAGCAGTTCGTGACCGACATCTACCAGCGCGTCCCGGTGCTCGATCAGGGCGCCCGCGGTTCCACCATGACGTTCGTCCGGCGCCAGCTCGGGGACGTGCTGCTGGCGTGGGAAAACGAGGCCTACCTGGCGTTGACGGAGTCGCCAGGTCAGCTCGAAATCGTCACCCCTCCGGTCAGCATTCTTGCCGAGCCGCCGGTCGCGGTCGTGGACAAGGTCGTCGATCGCAAGCACACGCGTGCCGTGGCCGAGGCATACCTTCAGTACCTCTACTCCCCCGAAGGCCAGACGATTGCCGCGCGCCGCCACTACCGCCCGCGCGACGAGAAGATCGCGGCGCAGTTCGCCGGCACGTTCAAGAGCGTGAAGCTGTTCACCATCGATGAGGTGTTCGGCGACTGGCAGAAGGCCCACAAGACGCATTTCGTGGACGGCGGCGTGTTCGACCAGATCTACAAGCCGGGGAGACGATGAGCCGGACGACGACGCGCCGGGTCCTGCCGGGATTCGGACTGACGTTGGGCGTGACGGTGTTTTACCTCAGCCTCCTGGTCCTGATCCCGCTCGCGACCCTGCCCGCCAAGGCCGCGACGATGTCGTGGGCCGCCTTCCGCGACACCATCACGGACCCGCGCGTGGTGGCGTCGTACCAGCTGACGCTCTGGGCCTCGTTGCTCGCCGCGACGGTCAACGCGGTCTTCGGGTTCCTGGTCGCCTGGGTCCTGGTCCGCTACGAATTTCCCGGCCGGCGGGTGATCGATGCCCTGATCGATCTGCCGTTCGCGCTCCCGACCGCGGTGGCCGGCATCGTGTTGACGACGCTCTACGCGCCGAACGGGTGGCTCGGGGCGCCGCTGGCCCGCTACGGCATCGAAGTGGCGTTCACGCCGCTCGGGATCACCATCGCGCTGATCTTCATCGGGCTGCCGTTCGTGGTGCGCACGCTCCAGCCGGTCATTGCCGATCTCGACGCGGACGTCGAGGAGGCGGCGACCAGCCTGGGCGCGAGCCGCACCGACGTTCTGCTCCGCGTCATCCTGCCGCATCTCGTCCCGGCCTGGCTCACCGGATTCTCGCTCGCGTTCGCGCGCGCGCTCGGCGAGTACGGATCGGTCGTCTTCATTTCCGGCAACATGCCGATGCGCACCGAGATCGCCCCGCTGCTGATCGTGACCAAGCTCGAGCAGTATGACTACGCCGGGGCGACCGCGATCGCGCTGGTGATGCTGGCGCTGTCCTTCGTCCTGCTGCTCGGGATCAACGGCCTGCAGATCTGGACGCGGCGGCGGCTGGCCTATTGACGATGGGAAAGCCGGTCAACCGCGACCACCTCACCGAGCCGCGCCTCCTCCGCTGGCTGCTGACGGCGATCGCGTTCCTCTTCCTGGCGCTGTTCCTGGTCGTCCCGCTTGCGGCGGTGTTCACCGAGGCGTTTTCGAAGGGGCTCGAAGCGTACCGCGCCGCGATCGTCAGCCCGGACGCGCTGGCGGCGCTGCGCCTCACGCTCCTCGCCGCCGCGATCGCGGTCCCGCTCAACGTGGTGTTCGGGGTCGCCGCCGGCTGGGCGATTGGCAAGTTTCAATTCCGCGGACGGCAGCTGCTGCTGACGCTGATCGACCTGCCGTTCGCGGTGTCGCCGGTCATCTCCGGACTGGTCTTCGTGCTGCTGTTCGGACGTCAGGGGTGGCTCGGGCCGTGGATGCTCGATCATGGCTGGCGGGTCGTGTTCGCGGTGCCCGGCATCGTCCTGGCGACGATCTTCGTGTCGTTTCCGTTTGTCGCCCGCGAGGTCATCCCGATCATGGAGGCCACCGGCACGGAGGAGGAGGAAGCCGCCTGCGTGCTCGGCGCCGGCGGGCTGCAGATGTTCTTCCGCGTGACCCTGCCGAACATCAAGTGGGGCCTGTTGTACGGCGTGATTCTCGCGAACGCCCGGGCGATGGGGGAGTTCGGCGCCGTCTCGGTGGTGTCGGGCCATATCCGCGGCGTCACCAACACGCTGCCGCTTCATGTCGAGATTCTGTATAACGAGTACAACTCGCAGGCGGCGTTCGCCGTCGCCTCGCTGCTCGCCGGCCTGGCGCTCGTCACGCTGGTGCTGAAGGCGTTCGTCGAGCGGCGAGTGCGGCAGGCGGATGCGGCGGCGGGGCGTCGAGCGGTGGAGGTGATGCGATGGGAATCGAAGTCCGCGGCCTGACGAAGGCCTTCGGGTCCTTCGTGGCGCTGAAGGACGTGAGCCTGCGCGTGGCCTCGGGCGAGCTGGTCGCGCTGCTCGGTCCCTCCGGGTCCGGGAAGACCACACTGCTGCGCATCATCGCCGGCCTGGAGGAAGCGGATTCGGGTTCGGTGCTTCTCGAAGGCGAGGACGCCACGGCGCGGAACGCGCGCGAGCGTGGCGTCGGCTTCGTGTTCCAGCACTACGCGCTCTTCCGGCACATGACCGTTTTCGAGAATGTCGCGTTCGGCCTCCGGGTGCGGCCGCGCGCCCGGCGGCCGGACGTCGGCGAGATCAAGACGCGCGTCCGCAGGCTGCTCGAACTGGTGCAGCTCGACTTCATGGCGGACCGCCGGCCCTCGGAGCTGTCCGGCGGACAGCGCCAGCGCGTCGCGCTGGCGCGCGCGCTCGCCGTCGAACCCAAGGTGCTGCTG